>JAZSBC010000158.1:0-5602 GCA_045602245.1 Acutalibacteraceae bacterium
GCCGCCGTTTTCCGTAAATGCCTCAAGTAAAGCGGTGCTTATCTGATGGCTTCTTCCTCTGGGAACAACAGCACCGTCAATAATATATGCGTGAAGCATTGTGAAATAATGGATAACATTAAGTTCATCCGTAGGCTGACCGAGATAGCACCAGTATCCGTTAAGTATATCTCTTGTTTTTTGGCTTGCGCCCAACGATTTCAGCACCTCGTCAACAGAGTAGTTTGCCGCCTTGAGGAAATCCGTATGCTCAGAAAAAATCTCTTTTATCATTGAGGGCTTGAATTCCTCAATGCCTTCCACAAAATCCAGAGTTTTTTCAACGCTCTCAATAACTTCAAAAATCTTCGTAACCACAGGTTTTGAACCCGGATCATATTCTTCAAGCTTATTGATAAACGCTTCTTTGCCCAAAGGCATAACGTAATCGCATTTTTCGCTTTCATCCAGCGTAATCAATCTGTAAGCTTCGTCAAGCGAAACCCATTCTATTTTATCTGCCGCGCCGATATCCTTAAATATTTTCAGAAGCGGTGCTTTTCCCGTGATGGGTCCGATACCGCAAAGTTCGTGAAGCGATGCTTCAAATTCAAATCTGCCTCTTACGAAGCTTGTGGCAAAACCGCCGGGCAAATTATGTCGTTCAATAAGCAACGCCTTTTTCCCCTCTTTGGCAAGGCGTGCCGATGCAACAAGTCCGCCGTTACCGGCGCCGATAACAACCGCGTCATAGTTTTTTGTCATATTTCCACTTCTTTCATAAATAATAATTGAACAAAATTCACATACCGTTTAATTATATCACATATATCTCTGAATTTAAAGAAAAACTTTCCTTATTTACCAAGCACAGGCATTTCCGTCATTCTGAGCCTTGCACAGCCATACGGACAAAGCTCGATTTCCCGCTTTTCAGATACAGCCACTCTTGATTTCGGTGTTTTCCTGCAGACTGATTTATACGGAAATTTCATTCCCCAATTAATCTGCTGCATTTTTGCTTTTATCGTTATCGGCGGATTATCCTGCGAAAACGGAACTTTTCCCGACGTATGGTAATTTATCTCAAAATCATCATCCGTGTAAGCATAGTTCCACGGTGTTTTGGGTATGAACTGATAATCGCAATACGGGAATTTACGCTCAACGCCTTTTTTGACGTATTCTCTCATTTTCTTTTCATAAGCAACGGGAACGGAAAAAATCAATGAACCCATCTGCAAAGCATAAAGATCATTCGGCCTTTTTTTGAAATAAGGCGTCGTATCAAATTCTACCGCAATTTCCGTTTTACCCATATTTATTGAAAGCTGAAGGTCTTTTGTATCTGCACGTTCACCGTTCACTTTAAGATTTTTGCAAAAGACGGAACACGGATTACAAACTCAAAATCTTTTTCGGTTTCAATATAATAATGCATTTTATTATTGAACGGATAATTCGAGAATTTTGTTATGATTTATTCGGGAATCACCTGATACGTCACGTCTTCAAACTGCATTGTAACCTCTTCGCGTTCAAAGCCTTCCATATCATATCTGTCCGAATAAAAATTATACTTATCAATAGTGAACGTTGTGTCAGGCTTGCAGGTTATCATTGTGCAGCCTCTCTGGGAGCCGAGTTTATCAATATCCGAATATGCGAAGTAGTCAACACTGTAGCCGTAGCTGAACTGAACCCCTTTATATTCGAAAGTTGTATTGTTAACGTGGTCGTGGCCGTTGAACATTGCTTTTGTTGAGCCGAGTTCAAGCATTTTCTCAAAAAGGTCATCCTCACCGTAGCCACAGCACACCTGCCTGCCGAGTTCACCGATTATGCCCTCGGTATATTTGAAATCAGCCGTGTCTTTATAGCCGTTTTCGCGGAATTCCGTCCACGCATCGTCCATTTCCACCAAAGGAATATGGAAAAACGCAAGGGATTTTACGGGAACTGACTCTTTGCTGATTTTTTCATTCTCAGCATTCATTCGCAGAATTTCTGATTCATACCACTCAACCTGATTGGGATGAATATTATCGTATTCACCTTTGATGCTTCCGATAATGGTATCTTCGACATAAGCCTGGGAGTCAATCAGAATTACAGCCTGAGTTATAATTCCGTTTGAGTTTTTGATCTCGACGGTGTGGTTGCCGTAACCGTCAACGTCTTCGGGTCCTGCCTGAAACAAGCAATATTCAAATTCCCCATTTTCATAAAAGTCAGCAAGCGATTCTCTGTCAAAATACGAATATGCTTCAGCATCGTGGTTGCCGAAAGTAACGTCCCAATAAACGCCGAGGCTTTCCATAAGGTTTGCAAAAGCCTTTGCGCCGCTGTAATTATTGAACGTACCTGCTCTGTAAGGCACGGGAAAAGCAATATCGCCCGTTGCAATAACAAGATCAGGCTTTTCTCTGGTTACCATTGCGGCAATGGCATTGAGTGCTTTTTCGTCAACGGTTTTTGTCATAAAGCCGCCTCCGATATGAATATCGGTGAGCTGCATTATTTTAAATTCATCATCGGTTGTAAAGTACCAATTTCCGTTTTCATCCTTCTGAGGAACAAGCTGATTTTCAATTTCGACCTTATTATATTCGTTACCCGTTTTCAGAAGATGCTGAACAGAAAAGAAATTGATGCTTGCGACCGTAACTGCAATCACAGCAACCGTTAAAGCAGAAACAAGAAGCGCTTTCTTTAACTTTTTGTGTTTTCCTTTTGCCACAACACGTCACATCCTTAAATATTTGCTTTTTGAATTAATCAGTTAATTTTTGATCATTTAAAAGGTATATTTGTTTTATTTTAACATTTTTACAATATGTTTTCAATAACTTTTGTTATATTTATTAACGGCATATAAAGTTGACAGTAAAAACAGCCCGTGATATGATAATGATAAATTAAAATCAAAAATATTTGCAAAACATCGGACAAATTTCATTTTATCTATACATCAACGTAACGGAGAATAATATGAACAAAATTATCGAAATCACAGATTTCTTCGCACCCGAGCTTGACGTATATGCACGGTTAAGCGAGGTTCAGCTGTTGAACAGAGAGTTCCCCGAAAAAGGCTTGTTCATAGCGGAAAGCCCGAAAGTTATCGAACGTGCTCTCAGCGCAGGATACGAACCCGTTTCGTGTCTTATGGAAAAAAGGCATATTGAGGGTGAAGGGAAGCAAATTCTCGGCAGAATCAAGGACGTTCCTGTTTTCTGCGCTGAATTTGATATTCTGACACAGCTTACGGGCTTCAAGCTTACAAGAGGTATGCTTTGCGCTATGAAACGCAAGCCCCTGCCTGACGTGAGAGAAATCTGCGAAAACAAAAGACGAATAGTTGTTTTGGATAAAGTTATGAATCCCACCAACGTGGGTGCCGTAATACGCTCCGCCGCGGCTCTCGGAATGGATGCTGTAATCCTCACTCCGGGATGTTCCGATCCGCTTTACAGACGAGCCGCAAGAGTCAGTATGGGTACCGTATTTCAGATTGAATGGACGTTTTCAGCAGATGACAGCCTTGACGAAATAAAGGCTCTCGGATTTAAAACGGCGGCTATGGCACTTAAGGATAATTCTCTTTCCGTCAATGATCCGATGCTGACAAACGAAAATAAACTCGCGATTATTATGGGAACAGAGGGCGACGGACTTTCTGATAAAACCATAGCTGATTGCGACTACACCGTAAAAATACCAATGTATCACGGTGTTGATTCGCTGAACGTTGCCGCAGCATCCGCAGTAGCTTTCTATCAGCTCGGCAATAAACAGAACGGAATCTGAACCTGCTGACTGTATTTGAATAACAAAAGGACATTCCGCGAAAATTCGTGAAATGTCCTCTTTTTATTTAACCAAACTATCGAAAACGAGTTCTGTTATTTTATTTCAGCTTCTGCAAAGCCGATGCATTCTCTGCCTTTAATCATATCAGCGGCATTTCTTGCATTGAAATAGAGGCGGAGTTTGTTGCCGTATTTCACAAGATGGCTTGCGTAAACAAACTCTTTCATCCAGTCCTTGCCGTCAACAACGGAAGGTTCAACAAGTATTTTTTCAAATTCAAACGAGAGTCCGTCGGCAGACGTCAACATAATTATTGCGGAATGGCTGTGACCGTCTTTTTCGTATAATCCGTTCTGGATTCCTACATAGCCGTCACTGAGTTTATACACCTTAAGGCAACCGCTGCAGAGATTGAGATATGGATTGTTTTTATCGGGAGAAATAATCGGTTTATCAGCAGAAACATAACCCTTCGCGATATCACCGCTTTCCGCATATCCGATATAGGTAGGCTCACAGAATCCGCAGTCTTCTATAAAAGTCATACCGCAGGAATAGTACATACGGTTGATTCCGTTTTCACGAAGAATAAACGGATTGGATATCTCAGATCCCCTTTCGCTTTTTTCATAGCCCTTTGCATCAGTGAATGCAGGTGACGGTTTTGACCAATGAACAAGGTCGGTGCTTTCCGTAACATAGATTTCAGACTTCCATTTAACGGCATTTATAACGTTCAGACCGTTCATTATCAAAGGTCTTGTTCTTTCGTAGAAAAGATAATATTTCCCGTTTATATAATTGATATTCGGGCGCATGGCACGGTTAAGAACTTTTTTCACCTTGTGAAAATCAACGCCGTCATTACTGACAAAATGATATACGCCGAACGTGGTGTGCAGAAACATATGCCATTTGCCGTCGTGAGCAACGTCAGGAGTAAGCACAGACGGGTCGGCAACAACAAGTGCGCCGCCGAAAGGCTTCAGTACGGGACTGTTCTTGCTGATTTTAAAGTCAGCATCAATTATTTGTTTAACGGTTAAGTTTTCCATTATAAACCTCAATTTGATTTGATAACTGCATTATAGCATTGTATTTTCAGTAAAGTCAAGTTATCAATATTCCTCAAAGCAAACCCTTTTCAATTCTGCAACAAGATTGCTAACTGATAAACGCATCAAATCCTGCGGCACGCAGCCTTGCAAGCTGTCTTTCCGCATTTGCTTTTATGCCGTACGCACCCGACTGAATTTTATACATACCGTTTTCGTTTATTATAATTGCATCAAAACCGGCTGCTTTTATTTTCTTGAGTTGAATATCAGCGTTTGATTTCACTTTGTAAGCACCCGTCTGAACGCAGTACAAGGCGCCTTTATCAAGAACTATTACCGTGTCTTTGATCGTACCTGCCAGAGAATAATCCCATGCTTCAAAACAATGAAAGCAACAGCCTGAAAATTGTTGCTTTTTTATTGACACGAGTGGTATAATGTGTTCGATAAATCAGAATTCAGGAGGATTTATTTTTATGAAGAAAACCTTGAAAGCAAAAATATCCGGAACAATTTGTCTTGTTTTGGGCATAGCTTTTGCAATCGTCGGATTGTATTATTTTCATATGCAGTACCTATGCTTTGAATATACACCGCTTCAGTTTATTCTCGGCTTTGTTGTCTGCCTTGGCGGAGCATTGCTTTCGATACCGCTGAGTAAAAAAACGGATAAAAAGAAAACGGCATTGAATGCAGTCTTGACGGCTTTGGTCTTTGCACTTGTCCTTATCGGACTTATGTTTTTGATAAAT
>JAZSBC010000159.1:0-2804 GCA_045602245.1 Acutalibacteraceae bacterium
TCATATAATTACAAAATAATAAAGTGTTATTTTTAAAAAAATAATGTTTTTTATAATTTTTTTCTGTATTTCATTGCCATTACGGTAAAAATGGTGTAAAATATTTCTACAAAACATTTCTGTTTGTTTTGCAGGAGGAGAAAGAATGAGTACAACCGAAAAAAGAAGAAAGATGCTGATAAATCTTGTTTATTTTGCATTTGTCATTGCCGCATACTATTTTTTCGTTAAGTATGCAGCCGCGCTTATTGCTCCGTTTCTTGTTGCATTCGCCATCGCGATGTTCCTTCAAAAACCCGTAAGGCATATTTCCGCCAAAACAAAAATTCCCAAAAAGCCTATTGCAGCCGCGGCGGTTTTTCTTATTCTCGCAGTTATAGCGGGAGTTATCGCTCTCGTCGGCTATAAAATAGTAATGGAGTTCAAAGGTCTCGGCCAATACCTTCTTGAGCGGCTCGAAAACCTGCCTGCACTTATTGACGATATCGAAATATGGCTCAAATCAAACATCGGCTTTCTTCCCGATGCCATTGAAAATACAATTTCGAATTCAATAGGTGACTTCACGGATAAAGCCCGTGCATTCATTGATGAAAAAGGCGCAGTTTCCCTGCCGTCCTCAGATGATTCGGGTAAGGTTGACCTTTCCTTCCTTTCAGGTCCTATCGGCAGCATTATTTCGACAGCGAAACAGATTCCTATGTTTCTGACCGCAACTCTCATCAGCATTGTTGCCTGCTTCTTCCTCACCTGCGACTACGATAACTTTACAAACACAATCAAAAAATCGCTCTCTGAAGAGCAGGAAAAGAACCTTGTAAGAACCAAAAGGCTTTTCACTGACGTTCTCGGTAAAATGTTCAAGTCCTACGCAACTATTATACTCATAACCTTCTGCGAAGTTGCCATCGGACTCAACATTATGAAATTCTGCAACATCTACGAAGGCGGATATATCGTTGCAATCGCCCTGATTATCGCTGTTGTTGATATTTTTCCCGTGCTTGGCACAGGCACAATTCTCTGGCCCTGGGCATTCATCTGCTTTGTGACGGGCGATATCGCTCTCGGCATAGGAATTATTATTATGTATGCGGTAATCTCCGTTCTGCGTCAGGTTATCGAACCCAAACTTGTTTCAATGAACATCGGCATCCACCCCGTTATCACTCTTATGGGAATGTATCTCGGCGCCCAGCTCTTCGGCGTGCTCGGAATTTTCATTCTGCCTATCACTTTCTTCCTTGTAAAAGCACTCAACGACGAGGGAATAATTCATCTCTGGGGCCGCAAAAGCAAGGAAAAATCAACAAAATAACACTTCGGTCTGCAGAAATAATTCTTCTGCAGACTATTTTTATTATGATTTTTTATATATTTTTAATAAAAAACACCAAAAAAGTCATTGAAATTGAAAAACTTTTGTGATATAATCCTATACAATGTGGTAATTATTTTAGTTTTTTGGAAATAATTTATTCCCGCACATACCAAGGAGGAATTTCTTTGGAATCTTACAGCGCAAAAGACATCAGAAACATCGTTCTTGCCGGTCACGGCGGCAGAGGTAAAACAACCCTCGCAGAAGCTATGCTTTACGTTTCAAACGCAACCGACAGACTCGGCAGAGTTGCAGACGGCAACACTGTTATGGACTTCGATGCAGAAGAAAAGAGACGCAAGTGTTCAATCGCTTCGGCAGTTGCTTCATATGAATGGAAAAACACAAAAATTAACATAATCGACACCCCGGGTCTTTTTGACTTCGCAGGCGGTATGAGCGAAGGTATCCGCGCAGCAGGCGCAGTTCTTATCGTTCTTGCTTCAGGCAGCACACTCGACGTCGGCGCAGAAAAGGCATATGCCGCTGCAACCGAAAGAGGCATCAACAAGATGTTCGCTATCACAAAGTGCGATGCTGAAAATGCTCATTTCTATAAGACTTTCGATTCACTTCAGGAAGAATACGGCAACAAGATCTGCCCCGTTGTTGTTCCTTACGTTGAAGGCGATAAAGTTATTTCATACGTTGACTTCTCAAGAAACGAGGCTTTCTCATACAAAGACGGCAAGCGTTCAGATGCTCCCATGCCCGAAAACGATGAGAGAACAAACAGAATGAAGGATGCTTTCATCGAAGCTGTTGCATCAGCTGATGAAGAGCTTATGATGAAATTCTTTGACGGCGAACCCCTCACCGATGAAGAAATTGACAAGGGCCTCAAGGCAGGTATCCTTGCAGGCGAAATCTGCCCCGTATACGCTTGCTCAGGCTATATGGTAGAAGCTGTTGACCTTATCAACAACAGCATCGTTCAGTCCGCTCCCGACGCAGCTTCAGTTGCATCAGAAGCAGACGTTACCTGCGATGAAAACTCGCCTCTTGCAGCTATCTGCTTCAAGACCGTTGCTGACCCCTTCGTTGGTAAAATGTCATATTTCAAGGTTATCTCGGGTAAAATCACTCCCGATACACCCGCTTATAACGAGCGTACAGGTGAAACCGAGAGAATGGGTAAGCTTCTCTTCCCCAAGGGCGGCAAGCAGGAAGAAGCTGCAGCTATCCTTGCAGGCGATATCGGTATCATCACAAAGCTTTCAAGCTTCAAAACAGGCGATACACTCTGCGCTCCCAAGTCAGAAATTAAGCTTAAGGGCGTAAACTTCCCCAAGCCCTGCCTTCCCATGGCTGTTAAGGCTAAGAAGAAGGGTGAAGAAGATAAGATTGCCGCAGGTCTTAACAGACTCGCTGAAGAAGATCTTACAATCAGCTACTATACAAACACAGAAACCAAGGAACAGAT
>JAZSBC010000160.1:0-17222 GCA_045602245.1 Acutalibacteraceae bacterium
AGAATTTCGCCATAGGCCTCAAGGCGTTCAAGAACGGTGCTTTTTGAAGCACTTTCATGAAGCATAAGCCCTGTTTCAAGTATGGGATTAACATTTACAAGTCCGCCCGCACGGTAAAAAATCTCCTCTGCAAGCATATGCGAATGACCCGTGCCGAAGGTATGTATTCTGTTGCCGTTTTCAAGGGTATCGGCAACGGCACGGGCAGCGCTTTCGATATTCGGCGCCTGCTCGGTTGCGATACGTGTGATTATTTTCTGAAGATTCTCAAAATATTCCGATGCTTTCGACATAAACATACCTCCGAAAGTGTATTTATTTAATTTTACTATTTATCGGATAAAATATCAAGTTTTTTATATAAAGAACTTTATTTTTAATGTTTGGTATGGTATAATTTACTATATTTTTATGGAAGGTGTTCCCTTAATGAAACGACAAAGCGGCATTTTGATGCATATTTCATCTCTCTACGGCGACTATTCAATCGGCACATTCGGAAAAAGTGCGTTTGAATTCATAGATTTTATCAAAGACTGCGGATTCTCCGTTTGGCAGGTGTTGCCGTTTACGGTTACCGATGAATACAATTCACCTTACAAATCATTCTCTGCTTTCGGCGGAAACCCGTATTTTATTGACCCCGAAAAGCTCTGCGATGACGGGCTTATTTCAAAAGCAGACCTTGAGAAATCAAAACAAAACACGCCCTATTCCTGCGAATTCGAGCGCTTGGGCAAGGAACGTATGGCTCTTCTCAGAAAGGCATATCTGAATTTCAAAGATACGGATAAGGTTAACGATTTCATAAACAGCCATCCCCGTCTTGAAGCATTCTGCAGATTTATGACTCTCCGTGAGCAAAACGGCTCAAAACCCTGGCAGGAATGGGAAACCAACGAAATAACGGATGCCGAAACCCTCGGAATGTGGAAATTCATTCAGTATGAGTTTTTCACGCAGTGGGCAAAAATCAAAGATTACGCAAACTCAAAGGGCGTAAGCATAATCGGCGATATTCCCATTTACGTTTCGGACGACAGCTGCGACGTATGGGAAAACAAAAAGCTTTTTCAGGTTAACGAAAAGGGATATCCGTCAAGAGTTGCGGGTGTGCCTCCCGATTATTTTGCCGAAGACGGTCAGCTTTGGGGCAATCCTCTTTATGATTGGGATGAGCTTAAGAAAACGGACTACGGCTGGTGGAAAGAGAGAATTGACCACGCGCTGACTATGTTTGACGGAGTCAGGATCGACCATTTCAGAGCGATAGAAGCATATTGGTCTGTTGACGCAAAAGAAACAACCGCTAAAAACGGTGTATGGGTCAAAGGTCCCGGCATTGAGCTTGTCAATGCAATCAAAGAAGGTCACGAAAACAAACTGATTATTGCCGAAGACCTCGGCGATATAACGGACGAAGTGCGCACTCTTGTTGAAGAAAGCGGTTTTCCCGGAATGAGAGTATTCCAATTCGGTTTTCTTGACGACAGCAACAGCATTCATATGCCTCATAATTATATCAGAAACTCCGTTGCTTATTCGGGTACACACGATAACAACACCCTTTTCGGTTTTCTCTGGGAAAGCGACGATGCGGTAAGAAACAGAGCACTTGACTACTGCGGATTTTCAGGCGGTGACTGGGGCGGAGCAACTCCCCTGCTTCTGCGCTCGGTTTTTGCAAGCGTAAGCGACCTTGCGATAATTCCGATTCAGGATTTTCTGATGTACGGCTCTGACACAAGAATAAACACTCCCGGCGTTGCAAGCGGCAACTGGAGCTACAGAGTTACAAAAGAACAGCTTGAAAAAGCGGACAAGAATTTCTTCAAATCATTAAACAGAATATACAGAAGGTAAGATATGAAAACATTTTTTGAATACAGCGACAAAATCAAGGCGGCAAGCAATACCGCGCTCATAAAGGCAAAGGCAAAATTTGATGAAATCGACTCGATTGCCGAATACAATCAGCAGAAGGTACTCTCCGCATTCATCAACAACAGAGTGAGCGAAACGGATTTTGCAGGCTCGACCGGTTACGGCTACGGCGACACGGGCAGAGATAAGCTTGACAGAATCTATGCGGAGATTTTCGGCGCCGAAGATGCAATAGTGCGCCACAGTTTCACCTGCGGCACACACACACTTGCCGTTGCACTTTACGGTATTCTGCGCCCGGGCGACACCATGCTCTGCGTTACCGGCACTCCTTATGACACAATCCACAGCGTTATCGGTATCAGCGGCGAAGGAATGGGTTCGCTCAAGGATTTCGGTGTGAAATATGCTCAGGTTGACCTTGACGCAAACGGCAGGCCCGATATGGCGGCGATAGAAAAAGCTCTTGAGATGAAGCCGAAGATGGTATACATTCAGCGTTCAAGAGGTTACAGTCTCCGGCCCAGCCTTTCGGTTGATGAAATCGGAGAAATTGCCGCACTTGTTCATTCAAAATGCGATGCGGTTGTTATGGTTGACAACTGCTACGGTGAACTTGTTGAAAAAATTGAGCCTACAGAGGTCGGCGCAGACCTTATGGCAGGTTCTCTTATAAAAAACGCAGGCGGTTCAATAGCCCGTACGGGCGGCTACATAGCAGGTAAGTCAGAGCTTGTTGAGCTTTGTGCTTACAGAGCAACAACTCCGGGTCTCGGCAAGGAAGTCGGCTGCACTCTCGGCGAAAACAGAAATATGTTTATGGGCATTTTCCACGCTCCACACGTTGTCGGCGAATCGCTCAAAGCCGCAGTTTTTGCCGCTGCGCTTTTTGAAGAATTCGGCTTTAAGGTTACGCCTTCAAGCGATGAATCCCGACACGATATCATTCAGGCTCTCTGCCTTGAAAATGCAGACAGACTCGTTGAATTCTGCAGAGGAATTCAAAGCGGTGCGCCCGTTGATTCTTACGTTACACCCGAGCCGTGGGATATGCCCGGCTACGACAGTAAAGTTATTATGGCGGCAGGTGCATTCATTCTCGGCTCATCAATCGAGCTTTCCGCAGATGCCCCTCTGAGGGAGCCGTTCGCGGTATGGATGCAGGGCGGAATCAACTTCCACTCGGCAAAGGTTGCGATTATGCTTGCCGCGGAAGGTCTTGCAGAAAAGGGGCTGATATAAATGGAATACAAAGGAATAACCCGTAATTCTCTTTTTCTGCTTGCCGAAAACCGTTTCAGGGATTCAAAGGCATTTTATGAAGAACACAAAGAAGAAATCAAGGCAAACGTTACCGTGCCGATGCGTCAGCTTGCAGGCATAGTTGTTGAAGATTTGCTTTCGGTTGACCCTCTTATGAATTCCGTTCCCACAAAGATGGTTTCAAGGGTACGCCGTGACACTCGCTATACCAAGGATAAACACCTTTACCGTGAGAATATGTGGATAATGTTTATGCGTCCCAAACACGAATGGAGAGGCTACCCCTGTATGTGGTTTGAGGTAACTCCTGCAGGCTATTCTCTCGGAGTAGGTTTTTACGGCGATGAACCGGGTCTTCTTGAGACTTACAGAAAAGCTCTGCGTGAAAGACCCGACGAGTTCAAAAAAGCAGTTAAAAAATGCGAAATGACAGGCTCTGTTATGTTCAAGAACAGCTATAAAAGGCCGTTTGCAGGCTGCCCCGAAGGGCTTGAAGAATACTACAACCTCAAGGACGTCGGATTTATTGTTTATTTCAATGAGCTTGAAGACCTTGAAAGCGATAAAATAATTGAAATTATGAGGGGCATATATAAAGCATATACTCCGATGTATAAATTTCTGCTCGACGTTTCTGATGAATATTTTTCGAAAGGAGAATAATTATGGATTATTCAAAGTTCAAAAGCGGAAGCGATATAAGAGGCTTTGCGCTCGGCGACGAAACGAATCCGCTTTATATGAGTGACGAAATGGTTATGCGCTCGGCTTATGCTTTTTTACAATGGCTGAAAAACAAAACAAACAAATCTGAAGTTTATGTTTCCGTCGGTCACGACAGCCGTCTTTCAGCAGAAAGAATAAAAAACGCCGTTATCACTGCACTCACTTCAAACGGCGCTGAGGTTGCGGACTGCGGACTCAGTTCAACCCCCGCAATGTTTATGACAACAGTTGATATGGGATGCGACGGCGCAGTGCAGATTACCGCAAGCCACCACCCCAAAGACAGAAACGGTCTTAAGTTTTTCACCCGTGACGGCGGTCTTGACGGTTCGGATATTGCAGATATTCTTAAAATTGCAGGCGAAGCCGAAAACTATATCGGCCACAAAAAAGGTGAATGCAAAAAAAGCAATTTTATGAGCAGATACGCAGAATTTCTCCGCAATATGATAATTGAGGGCGTTGACGATAAAACAAACCGTGAACAGCCTCTCAAGGGAATGAAAATTGTTGTTGACGCAGGCAACGGTGTTGGCGGTTTTTATGCAAAAGACGTTCTTGAAGTGCTTGGCGCAGATACCTCGGGAAGCATTTATCTTGAACCCGACGGCAACTTTCCCAATCACGCACCAAACCCCGAAAATGCACAGGCTATGGAATGCGTTTCAAAGGCGACGGCTGACGCAAACGCAGATTTCGGCGTTATATTTGACACAGACGTTGACAGAGCGGCTTGCGTAGGCAAGGGCGGATTTGAAATAAACCGCAACAGACTTGTTGCTCTTGCTTCGAAAATAGCTCTCAACAACTGCAAAGGCGGTACTGTTGTTACGGACAGTGTAACCTCGGACGGGCTTGCCGAATTCATTGCAGAAAACGGCGGAAAGCATCTGCGCTTCAAAAGAGGCTACAGAAACGTTATCAACAAGCAGATTGAACTTTGCAAAAACGGCATCCCCTGCCCACTTGCGATGGAAACCTCGGGTCACGCCGCATTTGCCGATAACTATTTTCTCGATGACGGCGCATATCTGATAACAAGGCTCATCATTGAAGCCGCCGCACTTTCAAAGCAGGGAAAAACCCTTGAAGGGCTTATTGAAAATCTTCGCGAAGCCAAAGAAGAAAAAGAACTCCGTTTCAGAATTCTCTGCGATAATTTCAGACCCGAAGGCGAAAAAATCATTGAGCTTTTTGAAAACGAAGCAAAAACGAATGAAGATTTCACCGCCTGCAACGATAACCACGAAGGCATCAGAATCAATTCTGCAAACGGTAACGGCTGGTTTCTTATCCGCCTGAGCGTACACGACCCGATAATCGTTCTCAATTCTGAAAGCGATTCGGACGGCGGAATTATGAAAATGTGCAAAGCAGTTTACGAAGTTATCTCCAAGGCTGAAAACATTGAATTACTTGATATTTCGGCGCTGACCGATTATATAAAGGAGGAATAAAAATGATTGACAGCATAATCAAAGCATTTTTTGCGGTTGTAACTGCGGTTCTGACTCTGTTTTATACACCCTCACCCGTTACAAACGTGAATCCCGTTAATCTTCCCGAAGAAAGCAAAACGCAGGATATCACCGTTATGACCTATAACGTGTATTACGGCGGAAGCGGAGAAAAGGCAAGAGAGCTGAGAGCTCCCAACGTTGCGCAGAATATCCGCAGATATATGCCCGATTCATTCGGTCTTCAGGAAGCAACGGAATATTGGATTGAAACAACTCTTGAAATGATGCCCGAATACGCTTACGTCGGCGTCGGCAGAGATGCTGACGGCGGAGGCGAAGCAAGCCCCATATTCTACAGAAAAGATAAATATGAGCTTCTTGACTCGGGAACGTTCTGGCTTTCAAAAACTCCGAACAAGCCTTCAAGAGCATGGGATGCGATGTTCAACAGAGTTTGTACATATGCGGTGCTCAAAGACGTTGAAAGCGGTTTTATTTATGCTCATTTCAACGCTCACTTTGACCATATGGGCGTTATCGCAAGGCTTGAATCCGTTTCGGTTGTTGCCGATAAAATTTCAAGAATTTGCAACAACATTCCAGTTGTGTTTACGGGCGACCTCAATGACTATGAGGGCGGTGATATGTACGGCAGAGTGCTTGAAGCAGGATTCAAAGACACAAAATTTCTTGCAGATAAAGCCGATAACAAACCTACTTTCCACGGCTACTCCGAACTTATGGAAAAGGACGTGCCTATCGACTATATTTTTGTTAACGCAATGGTAAAATCCGTTGGAAGCTATGCGGTTGACACTACTCTTTACAACGGAATTTATGCTTCCGACCATCATCCCGTTATCTCAACGCTGACACTTTATAATTAAAGGAGATTAATTATGTATTTCAAAGCTATGCAGGCAGTTATTGCCTTCTTTATTTCACTCATTACGGTTCTTTTCCCGGCAGCACCTTCCGAAGGCGTAAAGCCTACCCTTCCCCTTGCAAACGTCAACCCCAACCCCATCGCGGAATCGGTTAAAACTCAGGATTTGAAAATAATCAGCTATAACCTCAAAATCAGCGGCGACGGACTCAGAACCGTTGAAAAAAGATTGCCCTACATAGTTGACACAATCAACGATCACACTCCCGATTCATTCGGCGTTCAGGAAGCTGATAAAAACTGGGTTGAAAGCCTTGCTGCTCAGCTCACAAACTATGCTCACGTTGAAAGATACAGAGATGACGGCATTGAATTGGGCGAATCAAGCGCAATTTACTATCTCAAGGATAAATACGACCTTGTTGAATCGGGTCATTTCTGGCTTTCGAGAACACCCGATGTACCCTCAAAAGACTGGGATGCAGGTCACTACAGAATAACAACCTATGTAATCCTCAAGGATAAAACAACAGGCTTTGTTTATGCTCATTTCAACACACATCTTGATAACGCAAGTGCGGTTGCAAGAGCTGAATCTGTTGCGGTTATAACAAACAAAATCGCCGAAATTGCTCCCGATATCCCCGTTGTTTTAACGGGCGACTTCAACTTCCCCGAAGGCTCGGATAACTATAACAATGTTCTTTCCTGCGGTCTCAGGGATACAAAATATATGGCGGATGAATACGATGACCACGCAACCTATCACGGCTACCACGTTATTATGCCCGAGGTTGAACCCATTGACTTCGTTTTTGTTAACGGCTACTGCTCATCTGTAAAATCAAGCAAGATTGAATCTGATTTTATTCATCACATTCTCGCATCGGACCACTTTCCCCTTATCGTTGAACTTACTCTTTTTAACGGAGGCACAAAATAATGTACCGTGTAATGTCATTTAACATTCTCTGCGCAGGCAGAGCTTCAAGAACATGGCGCAAAAGAGTACCCAAAGTAGTTTCAATCATCAAAGAGGTTAAGCCCGATTCGTTCGGCGTGCAGGAAGCGCACTGGGAATGGATGAAAAAGCTCTGCCGCTATCTGCCCGAATACGCTTACGTCGGCGTCGGCAGAGAAGACGGCAAAAAAGACGGCGAATTTTCGGCTGTATTCTATAAAAAAGATAAATTCACCGCAAGCGAAAGCGGCAATTTCTGGATTTCGGAAACACCCGAAAAGCCCTCAAAAGGCTGGGATTCCGCCTGCACAAGAATTGCAACCTACGTAAAGCTTACCGATAAAGAAAACGGAAAAGAATATTTCCATTTCAACACTCATCTTGACCACGTCGGCAGAGTTGCACAGATTAACGGTGCAAAAATGATTCAGCAAAAGGCTGCGTCATTCGGCGGCGTACCCGTTGTATGCACCGGCGATTTCAACGTTTTTCAGGATTCCGATTGCTACAACACAATGGTCAGCGGCAATATGAAGGATGCACGAAAGCTTGCCCCCGATACCGATGAATGCTACACCTTCCACGGTTTCAGACCCAACGAAATTCAGGAAAGAATCGACTTTGTTTTCGTTGACGAAGCAACGGTCAAGCCCGTTAATTTCAAGGTTGTGAACAAACTCGTTGACGGCGATTTCTATTCCGACCACCACGCAGTTTATGCCGATATTGAACTGAAATAACAAAAAGCAGAGAGCCGAAGCTCTCTGCTTTACTTTTTTAAAGATCACCTTTGAGGACCTTGCCCTCTTTTATATTGAACATAAACTCTTTTGTTTTTCCGTCTTCTTCGGTGATGATATTGATAACGTCGGGGTTAAGACGCTCTGCCGAAACAATCTTTTCGTTTGTCTTCTTGAAATATTTCTTGAGAAGGCTCATCTGCACCGCATCATAATCGCCTGCGTTATCAGAAACGAAAAGAACGTTGCCGCAAAGATTATTGATTTTTGCAAGAAGTTTCTTCTGCTCCCAGGTGAACTTGAGGTTATTGTTTCTCAGGAAGAATACGTCGGGGTCATTCATAAACACTCTGCCGTTGAGATGGCGGCGGAAGATTGAGTTGTTGATTGCACTCTGTGCGCTGAGCATTTCGTTGCTTACGTGGATGTGGTTATAAATCTTGCCCTTATAGGTAAGGTCAACGTCGCAGCTGATACGGCAGGCATCACAAACGCCGATTGCCGCACTCATAGGCACACCGCAGCCGAGAAGAAGCTTATCGCCTACGCATTCACGAAGAAGCGACATTGCATCATACATAATCTCGCCTCGGCACTTGCCGTTTCTGGGAATTACGCACTCCCTGTAAAGGAAGTCAAGCTTAACCATATCATAGCCCCATTCGTTGAGAACAACGTCGAAAACCTTTTTGATATAAGCTCTTGCTTCATCGTTATAAATATCAAGGGTATATGCGCCGCCCCAGGCAATGCAGCCGAGCTGAGGCTTGCCGTTTTCTTTGATAAGCCAATCGGGATGTTCTTTTGCGATTCTCGAAATCTTCTGGCAGCTGAAAGGAGCAATCCAGATGCCTGCAAGGTAACCCTTATCGTGAACCTTATCGGCAATGTATTTCATACCCTTGGGGAATTTATCGCAGTAGTCAAGCCAGTCACCAACGTAAGGCTCGTAGCCGTCGTCAATCTGGAAGATTGAAGTTTCGTTCTTTGCAGGGTCAAGACCGTTAAGGTCGCGGATAATGATATCTTCGGTAATGTTCTGGAAATAGTTATACCACGAAGTATAGCCGCTCATTGCGCCTTTTCTTGTTTCGGGCATTTCAAACATCTTGAAATACTTATCGAAAACTTCATCGTAAGTGCCTTCAAAGTATACAATATCAAATACCTTCCAGGGCTTATCGGCAACCTTGCCGAGAGCATCCTTATGAATTGAGAAATAATTCTCGTTCATCTTAACGGCAAAATAGGTGTAGCCTGTTTTTTCGCTGAGCGAACCCCAGAGCTTCATTTTCTCGCCGTTGCGGACGTATGTATAGCCGTGGCTGTGGAATTCGCCGGGCTTCTGCGAGTATTTAACGATTCTGTCGTCACTGGTGATGCTTGCATAGTGTCTGAGATAAGGATGAATATGAGAAAGCTTGATTGTGCCTTTCATAATATCTTTGTTGTTATATTCCTTTGTGTAGGTCCATGACTGATAGCCTGCACCGAAAAAAAGGTCGCGCGCCTTGAATTCATAAGGAAACTCAACGTAAAAATCAACCATTTCGATTTTACATTTGGGGTTAAGGGTAACGGTATATCTGCCGTCTGCATCGCTGATTTCAAGTGAATAATGGTCGTTTTCAAGGTCATTTGAAACGATTTTGATGCCGTCACAGATATAGCTGATGAAATACTTTTTGTTCATGCCGCACTCTCCTACTATAATTTTACATTCTAATTATAGCAGACAAAAATAATTTATTCAAGTAGGTATTGCAATTATCGGGATTTATTATTAAAATAGCATTATAAAGGTTGTGATTATTTGCAGAAAAAGAATGTATATTTCGTTCAGGTAGACGTATCATCGGGCAAAAACTCAAAGGTTGTTTATCTGCCTTACACCTCAGGTGTTATTATCGCTAACGCATTCAAAGACAAAGAAGTTATTAATTCATATCAATTCAAAGATTTCATTTTCATACGAGAGGATATCGAAAGCGTTGTTGACAAAATGCAGGAACCTGCTGTTGTCGGCTTCTCAAACTACGTCTGGAACACCGAATATCACCTTGCGCTTGCCGATGCAATAAAGCGTAAATTTCCCGATTGCGTAACGGTTTTCGGCGGTCACAACATTCCGCCCGACGCCTCGTTTCTTGAAGAAAACCCTCAGGTTGATTATCTCTGCTTCGGCGAGGGTGAAATCACCTTTGCCGCTTTGCTTAACGCAATAGCAAACGGCACGGTTTCACAAGAGAAAAACATTGCATACCGCAGCGAAAACGGCTGCGTTGTTGCCGAAAAAGAAGCAGTGTGCCGAATCGACTACGCTTCCCCCTACCTCGACGGCTGGTTTGATGCAATATACGAAAAATATCCCGAATACGAATTCAACACCATTCTCGAAACTTCAAGAGGATGCCCCAACTCCTGCGCATACTGTGATTGGGGTCCGCTCAAAGAAAAAACAAGGTATTTTCCGCTTGAAAAAGTGCTTGCGGAAATTGAATGGATAGGCAAAAGAAAAGTATGCTTCGTATGGGGTGCGGATGCCAACTTCGGCATGGGCAAAAACGACCTTATAATCGCCGATGCACTTGTTGCCGCAAAAGAAAAATACGGCTATCCCGAAAGAGTAAGAATAAACTATTCAAAGGGCAATTCGGAACGTGTTCGTGAGATTGTGCGCCGCTTCAACCGCAAAGGCATTGACCGCGAAGGCGCAACGATTTCCCTTCAGAGTCTCAGCCCCGTTGTGCTTGAAAATATCGGCAGAAAAAATATGTCGCTGGATAAATTCCGCGAAAACTTCAGCCTTTATCACGAAGAAAATCTCCAGGTTTATTCGGAGCTTATTCTCGGTCTGCCCGGCGAAACATATGACAGTTTCCTTGACGGAATATGCAAGCTTTTCGAAATCGGTCAACATAAGCTTTTTGAAGTGTATCACTGCATTGTTTTGCCGAATTCAAAGCTCGGTCAAAAAGAATATATTGAAAAACACGGCATAAAAACGTCAAGGGCAGAAATTGTAAGATTTCACTGTGCCGCCGACGCATATTATATCCCCGAAAAAATCAACGTCATAACCCAGACCGCCGCAATGCCCTGCGATGATTGGCAGAGATGCGGACTGTTTGCCGCTTTCACTCAGCTTATGCACGCAGTAGGTATGCTCAGATGCCTTTCAATTTATGCATATTATGAACTCGGTGTAAGCTACAGAAGTTTCTATGAAGGGCTTATGGAATACATTGAAACCAACAACCCGCCTTTTATCTGCGATTTTTATAACGAAGTCAAAGATTCTTTCAAGGGGCTTGCAAACGGCATAACTCCGAAGTTTACAGTGCCTTATACGGGCAATCTTGTGTGGGATCACTATGAATTTATGTTTCTTCGTGCAAATGCGGATTTAGACCGA
Organism: Acutalibacteraceae bacterium; assembly: GCA_045602245.1. Lineage (GTDB taxonomy): Bacteria > Bacillota > Clostridia > Oscillospirales > Acutalibacteraceae > CAG-177. The sequence continues at coordinate 11,336 of JAZSBC010000160.1, forward strand.
TTCTATGATGAATTGACCCCGTATTTCAAAAAGATTTTCAACGATGACAAACTTCTTTCACAGCTTATCGGATATCAGAAAGCCATTCTCAGAAAGCCTTTTGAAAAAACAAGCGAATGCGAAACAGACTACGATTTTTATAACTATTATTCACGGATTTATGTTGATAAGCATTCTCCTCTTGAAAAAGGCAGATTCAGAACTTCTTTCACTGATACCAACCCCGTTAACAGCTGGGAAGACTTCGGCAAATACGTTGTGTGGTACGGCAAAATGGGAAGCAAATCCTATAAAGCCGACGTGAAGGTTACCGAAAGGAAGTAATGCTATGAAAAAAACATTCGCACTCCTGATATCACTTTTTATGTTTTTGTCATTTGTATCGTGTAATTCAAAAAGCAATACTCAGCCCGATACAACGGAAAGCACCTCACTCACAGATCCTGCAATATCCGAAACTCACGGCAATCCGTCTGTTTCAGAATCAAACACAACCGAAATTCCCGAAAACACAAGCAACGTTTCCGAAACGTCAGCTGTTTCTTCAGACCCTTCCGAATGGACAAAGGAAGAGATAATTGATTTCTATAAGGAAGCCGCTGAAAAGTCAAATCCCGGCGCAAAATCAACTCAGGTTATGGTGCTTGAAGAGCTGATTATCAACGACGGCGACGGCGCTCTCGGTTTCTTTATAAAGATTCTTGAACCCGCCATTGCATCGGTAATCGAAAAGAATGCGCTTGATTTTGACGGCATTACGGGCGGTTTCACAAATCTTGAACCTTCCGACGCAAAGAGTATCAGAGCCTACAAAAGCGGAAATTATACCGTTGTTGAAATGACAATGAATAACCAGACAGACGGCATACACGCCAACGAATTCGAAGGCTCTGTAGGTCACGCAATATCCGTTCTCGACGATATCTCAAAAGTTCTTGCGGAATTTCCGCAGTTCAAGGTTGACGTTGAAAATGCAGATATAAAAGTAAATTACGTGAATGCAACGGTAAAAGTTAAAATCAACCAAAACGGCATTATTGAGAAGGGAACGTGGAAATACACCTGTGATCCCGAAATAAAGCACCTCGATATCAGCGGAATTATGATTGATAAGGCAGACGCAAAAATAGATTACATAATCACTGTCGGCGGCGGATTTTAATGCAAACTCCAAGGGACGGTTCCGAGCCGTCCCTTAAACACAAATATCATACTTTTCAGAACAAGAATAAGTCTTTTTTGTGTAAATATTATAAAAAATGAAAAATCTGAACTTTTTTCAAAATAAGTGTTGATTTTTTTCTGAAGATGTGATAATATACTTGAGCAATCGGACGAAACCCGATTCAAAAGTGAATATGCGCTGCTAGCTCAGCTGGATAGAGTGTTTGGCTACGAACCAAAAGGTCAGGGGTTCGAATCCCTTGCAGCGCGCCAGAAAAGATACCGCAGTTGATACAATAAAGTCAACTGCGGTATTGTTATTCAGCTATTCCAAACCCTTGCATATCAATAAATCCAAAACAAAAGCGATGCATTCGTGGTCTATTTCGCCCACCCTGCAACGCTTTTTTATAATGTTTTTGCGGTTTAGTTCGGAGTTACATCTAAATTATCGTTAATACTCCGATATTCGTTAAAAGGTTAAGCAATTGAATCAAAAGTTACTAAAAGGATATGTTGGCCAATATTTCATTATGCTTTGTTTATAATCCCATCCTTTTGCTCCTTCGCAATACATTGACACAGCAGGTATCAACCATATAGCAGCACGATAATAATCTCTCTTGTTTTGAAATTTAAATTTTATACCTCCCCAACCATCATTTGTTCTGCAAATGTATAATTCACAGGTTGTGGGATCACCACGAACAATTACCCCCTCTGAAGTGTCCAAAAAATTGAATTGTGTTCCTAAAAGGTATATTGGTCCTTGCACCGGAGACGGCGCTATGCTTAACCAGATTGTTCCGTTTTTTACATCGTTCTGTTGTAACAACAAATCCTTTATTGTACAAGGTGTAAAATCATCTGACTTTGTTCTTTTACCATCTACAACACGGATTGTTATAGTTCCATTACCTCTTTCATAATTGTTTTCGCTATTAAAATCAGTAAGAACTGCATATGATGCATTGTGCAATGTAACGCCTTCATTTGAACTCTCCGAATAGCTTATTCCATACTGTTCAAACAATTCGTCTGTTATAACTATAAGCGGAAGTGAAGTTGCTCGGCTGCTAATTGATGGAGAGTTGTAAAACTGTCTGTCCGAGTGCTGCAGCAACATAAGAGTTAAATTATAAAAAAATGGTGCATCAAAATAAATGACATAATCTCCTATGGAAATCGAGTGTGCCGAAGGATTCCCAACCGCCGAAAACAAATTCTGTGAAAAATCAATTAACTCATAGTTTCTGAGATTGTCATCAATCAATCCATCCAAAAAAGCATTACACATAAATCTGTTGTTAACACTTATTGTGAACCATGTTTCTCCGCAAACTGTTCTGCCCTTGTATTCATATCGTTTTATATTGAGATTAAGATATTCTCTGCAATCGGGGCCGCACTCGCCGTCTATTAAATCAGGTTCTCTGCGAAACAGTTCGTCCAAAAGTGAATCTGATAAATCCTCATTAGAAAAATAAGTCTGCCGAAGACAGGCGTATGTTGCTCGACTGAACCATTTTGGAGATTGTGCCTTTTCGGTGGGATTGGTAAAACTCTCTACGGCTTTTTTAGCGCCAAAAAGCATTATCATTTTTTCAAGAAAATCCATAACGCAAACCTCCTATTGTTTTGGCCTTTTCGGTTTTGATATGTAATAAAAACATTTTTTGTTGATGCAATTATGCTGTTTTCTTTGCTTTTTAGTTAAGAAACCCGGATGGCCTTCGAATTGACAGAATCCAACACAATTACTGCATCCAACGATTGAGCCGTCTATACTTTTTCTTACATATACTGAAGGACTGCTTTTCTCATAATATTCATATCTGTTTATAACGGTAGAATAAACAACCTGTTCCATAAAGATGCTCCTTCATTAAAAAGACGCTACCATAAGGTATCGTGTGTTTCTGAAGTCTCTGCATTCCTTGCATCTTTTGGGAGGTTCCCACCCTTTCAACTTGAAGTGTTTTTGTGTTTTGGCGGAAAACAAAAAACTCTTGCCACAATCTTTACATACTATGTATTTATCCTTGAGTGTTTCAGCTTGGTCGTTAACACATGAGAGTTTTGCAGATACAGCAACTTCACTTTTGGTTGAATCAGAACAAGAATTATAATAAATCTTAACTCCTTGTTCTTTCATACGGCATTCCACAAGATACATTCTATCAAGAAAAATCTCAAGGTTGTCTTCATACATCTTCGCCATTCCCATATTAGTCACTCCTTTATTGTTGTGACTATATGATATCAAAATGCAACAGATTTCTGTAGGACAATTTTTGTCGTATTATAGTTGGTTGTCTGCATTGAAAAAGTCTGTAAAATCCACTTTAAAAAATGTGGCAAGCTCTTGTATCGCATCAACTTTATTTATTCCATTATTTATATAACGACTTAAAGTTCGCAAGTCCATGCCATAGTCATAAGAAAACTCTTCTTGAGACGCATAATTCTCTCTTATCAGTTTTCGAAGAGTCTGTCCAGCGATTTGTTGAGGTGATAATTTTCCCATTAAAAGTTACCCCCTCTTGCGTCGATACGAGCATGTAAGCGGTCTAAACTTCCTGGGAACGGGAAAGGAGGGAATTCTCTAACCGGCAGTTCCAGACCACCTTTTGAGGGAGGCGACGCTGCATCATTGAGCTTTTTTGCAAATTCATCCCAACCGAGCATTTCATCGTCTGTTTTATCGATGTATATGTGTGTAGGTTCTTTCGCTCTCTCTTCTAACGGGGTATCTTGTTCACCTATTATTTTATTAAAAGCTGAAAGCTCCGCCTCCTCTTCAAGAGAAAACATTATTGGTTTTGCATCTGACCAGACAAAATAACAAGAAAACTTTGTTACTGCCAAGGCAAACTCACGCATATCATGCTTGGCTTTAGGATATATGTTGACAATCTTTTGAACCAAATTTATATCATCAAAGAACTCTTGACATCTCCAGGGTTCGGTTGCAACGAAACTACGAATTTTTACATATGAAAAGAAATCCGTTAAGTTCTCCTCTATGTAGACCTTTCTATACATCAAAACATTGTTATAAGTAATTAGTTTCGAAGTATCAGCAACATCCGTAGCTTTCAGCCAAGAAGCAAGAAAATTCAATTCATTTGCTTCGGTAAGATTCAAGTCAGTTCTAAGTGCTTTAAAAAACAGCTCTTCGACTCTATTAACCATATCTATGAATGATTGCAACATTCTTGGGCAATCAGGAAAAGAGAAGAAAACCTCAGTGTCTATTTGCAGATGTTCTATGTTAGCTCCTCTATGATAGGTTCCCGGAATTACTGTGTCAACTTCTTTAAGTTTAGCAACCATGCGTTTAGTAACATTCTTATAATCATAGCGTTCTTCGCCAATAATAGGTGCCTCTTCTCTAAAAAGAACATTAAAGAACCGTTCCTCCAATGATGGATAATTGTTTTTATATCTTGAGTTCCATCTCCATCGCCCTAAATACTCGTGGTAAAGATCAAAGAAAGGATATTTTTCCTTGTACATCCTTAATGTAGAGAAATCTTTATTTAATATCTCGGTTTCCGTTACACCCAAATATATACTAAGGCGTTTCAAAGTTATGTTGTCGTACTCTTCATCTCCAACAAAAAGAGGAACTTCAACATATTCGTTCAATTCATCATCATACTCGGTAAAGAAATCTGTCCTATCCATATTAAACAAATCAAATACGCCTTCAACAAATTCAGATAATTCTAAAAAATTATTCATAAGCAACGCTCCTTATTTGTGATGCCATAATTATAGCAATATGAGTTGTATCCTTGTAGGACAGTTTTTGTCGTAACGTTAATATTTCTGTCTCGCAGTTTAATTATAACTTTTATCAAAAAGAAATACAACAAGAAAATACGGTTATCAATATGATAACCGCAAGAGTTTTGTTTACTTTATTTTATTTTGTTGCCATTACTATATCCTCTCCATAAACAGCACCAAGGGACGAACCGCAATCCCAACTGATGTGGATAGTACCCATATCGTCAACGTGTTTGACCGTTCCTTTGTCGCCTGCAGTTAGTTTTGTGTACGAGTCATCCATATGCACAAGCTCGACTCTTGTTCCTGCCGGATATTGTTCACGCAACATTGCGAGCGTTTCTTTTGATATTGTTTTCATTTTCGCACCATCCTTATTGCTTTTGAAACAGTCCTCTCATTTGTTGTCAAATCGATGTAGGTTTCCTTTGCATCCGTTATGCCTGCCATTGTAAAGCCGTACTTATCGAATGCTGCAAGAATTGTGATGAGTCCGCTGAAGTTACTTGAAATTGAAAACTCATTGATTTTGTAATAATTCAGGTTTTCGACAATACCTTCTATTTCACGATCCCAAATGATAGGAAAACCCTACTTTATAGACATTTCCTGTTATTCCTAACCCTTTCTGCTCAAAATCACATCCTCTTTGGTGCTTTTATTTCCGTTGTGTCCGTATGTTCCGGTTGCAGATGTGGGATAAACTGTGGTCAAAAAACAACCTCGCAGTCGTTAATTTTTCTCAACACTGGTGGTTGTTTTTTCTTTCTATATCAAAAATTGATCCGCAGTAGACAAAGAAGAAATGTTTTTTCATCGCAACCTGTACGTAGACAGCAAGCAAAACACGGTAGCAATTTTGCAAAGTGTAGAAATACGCAAAATTCTCGAAAGTGCATATTGACTTGTGATATTGGCTACATTGAAG
>JAZSBC010000161.1:0-5074 GCA_045602245.1 Acutalibacteraceae bacterium
GTGGATTTATTTCATTTCACTTTCTGCTTCGACAGAAAATTTCACAATGATTGAACAATCATTATTTCACATTTTGCCCGTGCAAAATATTTCACTGAAACACATAACTGACAACAGAAAGGCGGTGTCAATATGGCTGAATCCAAGCTCCGAAATTTATCAACTGATTTTGCTGTTGATGTTATCAGAATGTGCGAAAAAATCAAAGGTCATTATTCTCTTGTCAATCAGTTGGAACGTTCCGCAACATCAATCGGTGCAAACATTCACGAAGCAAACTATGCTCACGGCAAAGCGGATTTCATTGCCAAACTTCAGATAGCCTTAAAAGAATGTTATGAAACAGAATATTGGCTTGAATTGTTTGTCAAGTCAGAAATTCTTGACAAGGAAATTGCCACGGGACTTTATAACAGATGCGGCACTGTAAGAAGAATGCTTATAGCATCCATAAACACCGCCAAAGAAAGCATTAAATAATAATATTACAATTACTCCTACCCTTGAAACTTAAGGTTTCAAGGGATTTTTCTTATGTTTTATGAAATTCATCAGACCGCATCCCTGAAGCGCAATTTTTCAGTAAGGGATGCGGTCTGATTATGAGCAGATACAAGGTATTAAATTGTTGCTTTGACTTTTTGCCGTAATGTGATTCTTATTTGTTTTGGACACAGTATAACCTTCCCGGTTCTGTTGGTGATAATATATCTGACAAAAGAAAACAGGTTTTCGTTTTTTGTATAGTTGATAACAATATAGACTTATGTTATAATTTGACCGACAAATATGATATAATTACAGATATTTTTTGATTAGGCAGGTGACATTATGCAGTTTGGAGTTATTACAGATATACATAACAATCTTGTTGCGCTTAAAGTTGTTGTAGAAAAATTACAAGAATTGCAATGCGATAAGATTATTTGTTGCGGAGATATAATCGGAATAGGACCATATCCCGAGGAAACAGTACAATATATGATGCAGATTCCTAATTTGATTGCCGTGCGAGGAAATCACGAAAAATACCTGCTTGATGAAATGCCAACCGAATATCCCAATGAAGAACATATGTGTTATGAGGAAATGAAACATCACAAATGGGAACACGGTTTGTTGTCGAACGAGTCGGTTAACTTCCTTAGAAGTTTACCATATAAGGTTAGCATAAAATGTGAAGGCTACACTTTGTCTGTTCTTCATCACTGTATGGATTGTGACGGCCATTATATTAATGGCAAAATGAATCCTAATGAAACAGATTTGAACATAATGTTTGCCGATATTGAAGCTGATATTGTTTTATATGGTCACAACCATAACAGGAACGTTTGCAAAGGCGATAAGTATTTCATAAATGTCGGTTCACTTGGTTGTCCGTCAAAAAATAAAAATATTACACGAGCAGGTATCGTAAACATAGAAAACGGAAAAATTGAATTTGAACCAGTTGACTTAGAATATGATGCCTGCGAAGTGGTCAGTGCAATTAATGAAATTAATTATCCTGATGCTGAAAACATTAAGAGATACTTCTATGGAGTTTGATGATTTACACCTCATCCACCGCAAGCGGTCCCCCTTCCCCTCAAGGGGAAGGCTTATAAAGGCTTCTCCTCGAGGAGAAGCTGTCACGAAGTGACTGATGAGGTGTGAAACAAATTCCAATTCACAGAATAAAACCGTTTCATTAACGCAGAGGTGATTATAATGATAATTCTGATTTCGGGCAGCAGCCACACGGGTAAAACTTTGCTTGCGCAAAGGCTTCTTGAAAAACTGCATTTCCCCTATCTTTCGATTGACCACCTCAAAATGGGACTTATCCGCAGCGGTCAGACGAGCCTTACACCTCTTGACGACGAAGCCCTTGTTCCTTATCTTTGGAATATCATCAAAGAAATAATCAAAACAGCAATCGAAAACAAACAGAATCTTATCATTGAGGGATGTTATATCCCATATAACTGGCAAGAAAGTTTTACGGAAGAATATCTTCAGCATATCCGTTATATCTGCCTTGTTATGACAGAAGAATATATAAGCAGTCATTTTAACGATATTATCAATAATGCAAACGCAATCGAGCAGAGATTATGCGATGATATAACAAAAGAAGCACTCCTGCAGGATAATGCAGAAGCGCTTGAAATGTGTAAAAAGCATAATCTTAATTATATTGAAATTGATGAAACTTACCCGATTGACTGTTTGGATTTTTTAGATGTGATTATGTAAACTGCAATCGGCAGTATAATCGTCAATGCCGTAACGGCTATGAAAAGATATTCGGGCCATACTTCGCCGATATCAAGCGTTGCCAATTTATAATTTATTGAATTAATCGGAAATGCGGGAGCTATAAACAGAACCGCAACAATGGTAAGAGGTACGAGAATCAATTCACCTGCACCCATAGAACCAACCAAATCGCATAAAGCAAAAATTCCTGCGGCGATAAGCTGCGAAATTATCGGGAACACAACGGCAAACATCATTCCGATGAAAAAGCTCTTTTTCTGTTTTTTTGCACACATCACGGCGGAGATAACATGAGCAATCAGAAACGTCACGGAAAACACAACACTCATAATCGGCGGTGAATCATAGAATTCTATCATTTCAACAAAGAGAATACAGCCCGACATAATAAGACCCAAAGTCCACAAAACATAGGTTACAAAGAATCCCGATACAAACTGTTTTATACTTTTTTTATTGATTTTTGCCATAGTATTCACTCCTTTCCTGCATTTTCATTATATTTTAATGTTATTACGGAATTATTAACTCCGAATTACAAATTATTACAATATTTCAAGGTGAAAAAATGAAAATAATTGCGCATATTCATACGGATTTCACGTCAAAATTCGGTATACCCCGTCAAAGCGGACTTGTTGATGAGCTTGAAGCAACAATAGTTTTTGAACCCGAATACCGCAACCCCGATGCACTCCGCGGCATTGAAGAATATTCACACCTCTGGCTGATATGGCAGTTTTCGGAATGCGCAGACAAAGACTGGACACCGACAGTAAGACCTCCGAGGCTCGGCGGCAACAAAAGAATGGGCGTTTTTGCAACACGCTCCCCTTTCAGACCGAACCCTATAGGTCTTTCAAGCGTAAGGCTTATCGGTGTTGAAAAAACAGCAGAACACGGCTGTATACTGCGCGTTGCAGGTGCAGATATGCTTGACGGCACACCCATTTATGATATCAAACCTTACCTGCCTTACGTTGACTCGCATCCCGATGCAAGCAACGGCTTTGCGCTCGATGAAAAAGCAGGCGGACTTGAGGTTGATTTTCCCGAGCATTTGCTTGAAATGATACCTCAATCAAAGCAAAAAGCACTCGTCGAAGTTCTTTCGCAAGACCCGAGACCCGGATATCAGAACGAGCCTGAAAGAATATACGGCATTGAATTTGCAGGCTTTGATATCAGATTCAGGGTTAACGGCAAAAATCTAACGGTAATTGAAATAATAAATAACAAGGGGCTGTAAAAAACAGCCCCTAAAACTTTTATAGAACTAAAAACCAAATACAAGCTCTTCACTTGCCTCCCTCTGACGAGGGAGGTGGATTTTGCGAAGCAAAAGACGGAGGGAGAGAACTGAACAAAGCCTTATATATCAACAAACATACGCAAAATCAGTCTCTCCTTCAGCCGCTATGCGGCAGCTTCCTCATCAGAGGAAGCCTGATCAGCAGATTTCTTATGCCATTTATTAAACTTTACGGCTGAGGCACAATCGGATGGTTTTCGCTGATATGCTCAACCGTTATGAAATTATTTCTTTTTGCGTATGCCCACTTCATTTTGAATGCCTTGCAGGCTCCGTCAACGGGCATATAAAGCTGACCTTCGTTGCCTCTGAAAACTTCTGCACCAAGGTCAAAATCGCCGTTTTCGGTCTGAGCAATGCTGCTGCCTTCGGTAAAGGTTACTTCGTGACCGTAAAGCTTAAGGGTAACTTTTCCCTTCTCTCGGATATCCTCACCGCCTGCAAATCTTATCATCGTTGCAAACGCAATATACCATTCACCGTTTATGCACTCGGCAGGAGTTGACATATTGCAAAGTCCGAGGTCAACGCCTTTATAATAAACTCTCGTTCTGCCTTCGCCGAATACCGGAGCTATACGGTAGGGTCTGATTTCGTCTTTGAATTTATCAATAACGCATTCGTCAACGATTCTTCCGTCATCAAGCTCTGAAACAAGAGTAACCTTATCGCCGTCAATTTCAACAAGGGTAAATGCCGCCACGTTCTCTTCCTGCGGATAGAAAGACGCGTGCCAGATTTTATCGGTTGTCTTTGTTCCGGGCGGATTATAGTTTGCGTTGCCGAGTTCATAATGAACCGTACCCTGCGAAGGTCTGTCAAAAAGTTCTTCATTCTTTATGGGGAACGAACGTGAGAAGTTGTGTTCGTGACCCGAGAAGAGAATATCAAGCATTTCCATTCCTTCGCGCATCATCGGATAAGTATCGTCATTCGCAAGATTGGGTCCTGCATAATAAACAGGGAAATGATGAGAGCCGAACTTCCACGTTTTATTGCTCTTTGCAATATCTTTCTTTGCCCATTCATTCATAAGCTCAGGCTCGTTAACGCCAAAAACGTTGAAATGAGCATTGCCGTAATCAAATGAATAAATCTCCGTCTGCCAGCCTTCGGGTCCGTTTTTGGGGTATGAATACTCAAGCTGAGTATTGAAAAATTCGGCAGGCTCGGCATAGTATCTGTTGACTTCATCGGGGAAATAGAACTCAAAGCCTCTGTTATCGTGGTTGCCGCAACTCATCATATAAGGCAGATGCTCCATGATGCCCTGCATGCCCTCAAACATCGCATTCCACTGAATCTCATGCTGACCGCAATTTGTGTTATCGCCTGCAGTAAGAATAAACTTAACATCGGGATGCTTTTTCAGCACATCTTTAAGAAACTTGTTAAGGGTTGAATAATCGGGGTTATAGTGGTCATTATCTTTCTGGTGGTCTGAAATTGCGATGAATTTAAACTTTGTGAGATTTTCCTCTTCTGTATCAAACCAAT
>JAZSBC010000162.1:0-42526 GCA_045602245.1 Acutalibacteraceae bacterium
GGTTGTAATTTGTCTTATCTGCGTGTTGGGGCAGTCGCCTGCAACAAACACACCTGCAGTCTTTGTGAGACAAGCTTCATCGGAATCAACATATCCCCAATCGTCAAGACCTGCAATTTCTGCAAATGCACCGTTATTGGGAATAAGACCGATTGCAACAAAAAGGCCGTCAACGTCAAGTACGCTTTCAGATTTATCCGCTTCTTTAATAAGCTTCAAACCTTTGAGCGACTTATCGCCGAGGAGTTCGGAAATAACCGTACCCATAATAAATTCAACGTTATCTTTCTCTTTGAGCTTTTCAACAAGGCGAGCTTCGCCCGTGAAATAATCAAGATTCTGAATAACGTAAACTTTCTTACAGCCTTCAGAGAGAAGCACAGCTTCCTGCAAAGCGGAATTTCCTCCGCCAAGCACTGCAACGGTCTGACCCTTAAAGAATGCGCCGTCACACACTGCACAGTAAGAGATGCCTTCGCCGACAAGCTCATTTTCATTAGGCAGACCAATCTGTCTGTGCTTAACGCCTGTTGCGATTATAACAGCTTTTGCTTCATGCTCACCCTCTTCGGTAACAACCGTTTTGGTTGAGCCGTTATCACGGATTTGAGTAACGGTTTCCATTTCGATTTCAGCGCCCTGATTAAGAACCTGGTCAATGAGTTTTTCAGCAAACTCATTGCCGCTCATCTGAGCAAAACCGGGATAATTCTCAATCTGCGGCGAATAGGTTATCTGACCGCCGAAAGTTCCTTTTTCAAGAACAAGAACAGATTTATCTGCTCTGAGAGCGTAGAGCGCCGCAGTAAGACCTGCGGGGCCCGCGCCGATTATGATAATATCATACATAAATATTCTATCCTCAGATTGCTGCGCCGTTTGCAGCTTCAATGAATTTCTTAACTTCAGAAACACCTGCATATTTATCTGCTTCGCCGTTGGCAACAACAACAAGTGTGGGTGCCTGTCTTACACCGAGAGCAACTGCAAGGTCTTCGTTTTCATAAGCCATAATCTCTTCATAAGGAATGTTGGCTTTGTTAAGAAGAGCGATTGCAATTTTGCAGTTGGGGCAAGTGCTTGTTTTGAAAAGGTAAATGCCGTCTGCAAGAGGACAAGCATCATTTGACGCTTCTGCCGCTGCAGGAGCAGTTTTAACTGTTCCGTGCTTTGAAATATCGGAGCTTTCCATATTATATACTTTACGCTCTTTATATTCCTGAGTCTTGCCGTCGTTCCAGTTCTGAACGGGTCTGTAGTAACCTGTGATACGGCTGTAAACTTCCGCACCCTCACCGCACTCGGGGCATTCAAAATGCTGGCCTGCGATATAACCGTGGTTCTTACATACTGAATATGTGGGAGAAATTGAATAATAAGGAAGTCTGTAGTTTTCGGCAATCTTCCTAACGAGATTTGCAGCTGCCTTCCAATCGGGAAGCTTTTCGCCGAGGAATGCATGGAATACGGTACCTGAAGTATAAAGGGTATGAAGTTCATCCTGCATATCGAGAGCTTCAAAAACGTCTTCTGTGTAGCCAACGGGAAGATGTGAGCTGTTGGTGTAGTAAGGTGTACCGTCTGATGCGGTGATGATGCCGGGGTAACGCTTAACGTCGTGCTTTGCAAGACGGTATGAGGTTGATTCTGCGGGAGTTGCTTCAAGGTTGAAGAGATCGCCGTACATTTCCTGATAGTCTGAAAGGCGTTCTCTCATATGGTTAAGAACGTCCTTTGCAAACTGACGGGTCTTTTCGTTAATCATATTTGCTCTGAGCCAGCTTGCGTTAAGACCAACTTCGTTCATACCGACAAGACCGATGGTTGAGAAGTGGTTTGCAAACGTGCCGAGATATCTCTTTGTATAAGGATAAAGACCTTCATCAAGGAGCTTTGTAATAATCTTACGCTTGATGTCGAGTGAACGAGCTGCGATATCCATCATCTTATCAAGGCGTCTGTAGAAATCAGCTTCGCTCTCTGCAAGGAAAGCAATTCTGGGAAGGTTGATTGTTACAACGCCAACCGAACCTGTGCTTTCACCGCTGCCGAAGAAACCGCCGCTCTTCTTGCGAAGCTCACGAAGGTCAAGACGAAGACGGCAGCACATCGAACGAACGTCGCTGGGCTCCATATCGCTGTTAACGTAGTTTGAGAAATAGGGAGTGCCGTATTTTGAGGTCATTTCAAAGAGAAGCTTGTTGTTCTCTGTTTCTGACCAGTCGAAGTCTCTTGTGATTGAATACGTGGGGATAGGATACTGGAAGCCTCTGCCGTTAGCGTCGCCTTCAATCATAATTTCAATGAAAGCTTTGTTGATCATATCCATCTCTGCTTTACAGTCGCCGTAAGTGAAATCCATTTCCTTGCCGCCTACGATTGCGTTAAGACCTGCAAGGTCAGCGGGAACCGTCCAGTCAAGAGTGATATTTGAGAAGGGAGCCTGAGTACCCCAACGGCTGGGTGTATTTACACCGAAAACAAATGATTCGATGCACTTTTTAACCTGATCGTAGCTGAGGTTATCTACCTTAACGAAGGGAGCAAGATAGGTATCGAATGATGAGAAAGCCTGAGCGCCTGCCCACTCATTCTGCATAATACCGAGGAAGTTAACCATCTGGTTGCAAAGGGTTGCAAGATGGCTTGCGGGAGCTGAGGTGATTTTACCCGTTACGCCGCCGAGACCTTCCTGAATGAGCTGCTTGAGCGACCAGCCTGCGCAATAACCGGTAAGCATTGAAAGGTCGTGAATATGGATATCTGCATTTCTGTGTGCGTTGGCAATTTCATCATCATAGATTTCTGAAAGCCAATAGTTGGCTGTGATAGCACCTGAGTTGCTGAGGATAAGACCGCCAACAGAATAAGTAACGGTTGAATTTTCCTTAACTCTCCAGTCTGTAACGTTAACGTAGCTGTTAACAAGCTCCTTATAGTCAAGGATTGTTGACTTAAGATTACGGAGCTTTTCGCGCTGTCTTCTGTAAAGTATATATGCCTTTGCAATATCGGCATAGCCTGCCTGAATAAGAACCTGCTCAACGCTGTCCTGAATTGCTTCAACAGCAATAAGACCGCCTTCGATTTTGGGTTCAAAATCTGCAGTTACTTTGAGAGCAAGAAAATCGATTGTTGATGAATGATACTGCTTTTCCTGAGATTCGAATGCCTTTTTGATAGCTTCGCTGATTTTTGTGATGTTAAAATCCGCTACTTTGCCGTCTCTTTTGATTACCTGATACATAACCACGCTTCCCTTTCGATAATTTGTATTTTAAAAATTTATTAAACCCTATATATTGTGTTTTGTGCCGAGCATACGGCAACGATTAAGATATTAGCAAAATTTTGTGTTAATGTCAATGCTTTTCACAAGATATTGTGGGTCATTTTTTAAGTTCGTGAATACTGCACAATATATATTGTGTTTTTTGGTTAAAATTCTCACACACCGCGTATTTCACACTGTTCAACATATTTCAGCATAACGTCACGCATTGTGTTCATCTCGTCTTTCGGAACTGCGGTGAGGTCAAAACCTATGAGTTCACCCGAATCAATAAACGCCTGAATATAGTGGCGTTTTGCGCCTTTTATGAGCTTACCGATGCCTTCCATAGAAAATACACTGTGAAGCTCACGCACAACGGTTGTTCTGAATTCATAGTCAACGTTATTTTCGAGAAGAAATTCAATGCTTTCTTTTATTTTTGATATATCATAGTTACTTATTCCAACTGTTTCGGAATAAAGTTCAGGTGAATTTTTGATATCCATTGCAACGTAGTCAACAAGACCTCTGTTAACAAGGTCTTTCAGCTTTTCAGGATAAGTGCCGTTGGTATCAAGCTTCACCGAATAGCCGAGGTCACGGATTTTCTGAATAAAAACGTCAATATCCTTTTGCATAAGCGGTTCGCCACCCGTAATTGCAACTCCCTCAAGAATCCCCTGCCTCTTTTTGAGATAAGTGAGGATTTCTTCTTCGCTGAATTCGGTTTCACCCGACGGATTAATTACAAGCCGTGAGTTATGACAGAAAGGACAACGCATATTGCAGCCTGCAGTAAACAAAGTGCAAGCCATTTTGCCCGGATAATCGAGAAGTGTTAATTTTTGAAAGCCCTGAATGTTCATAATACTGTTACATCCCATATACTGTAAATTTGCGGTGTAAAATAATAATAACACAAGATATTGTGTTTTTCAATAGTCAAATCCACAAAATTTTGATTAATTTTATCTTAAGATAAAGAAATACGGCAACCCGAAGATTGCCGTATATATAATATGTATTAATTATTTGTCTTCCTTCTTTTTGCGGAAGAGAATTGCCTGAACGGGGAAGAAAGCGATGAACTGGAAGAACATACAACCAAATGTTGAAATGAAGTTTGATAAACCTTCGCTCCATCCCCAACCAAGGAATATCTGAAGAAGCATAGGAGCAAGCCATGCTGAGAAAAGAAGAATGATAACCGTACATACAAGATAAATGGGGAGAGTAACTGCGATGTTTGCACTTGACTTGAATGTTTTTTCTCTGTTAATAAAGAAAGCAACAATCTGAGCAACAACATTTGAAACATTGAATGCGATGCAATGACCAAGACCGCCTAAAATAATGTTGCCTGCATCATCATAGTTAACGGGATAGTCAAAAACATGAACACCAAAAATGGGCCATTCAATAAACGGCTGTGCAAATAACTCTTGCACTGCAGGAATTTTGGGAATCAACCAAACCAAGCCAAGCTGAACAATACAAGCACCAAGGCTTACGATAATGAACTTAACGAAAACCCAGAGCTTTGCGAGGAAACCGCCCTTAGCGGCATTTGAATTTGCCATAATTATTATCTCCTAACATAATAAATTCAATGTATTATAGCATATATTGTATATTCTTGGCAAGTCAAAAATACAGGTGATTTTTTGTGCAACATTACCCGATAATTCAATATAAAACAAAAATCAGGCAATCTCCAGTGCAATTTCTATCATTTTGTTGAAGGTTTGCTCTCTCTCGAGTGCGGTACACTCTTCACCGCCGGAAAGCGGACAATCGGATATTGTGCATATTGCAAGAGCTTTTTTGCCGCTTCTTGCGGCATTCATATAAAGCGCAGCAGCTTCCATTTCAATAGCAAGAACGCCCATTTTCTGCCATTCGGCAAGGCTGTTTGCGTCGTCATAGAACGTATCTGACGAAAGAATGTTGCCTACATACGGCTTTATTCCGAGCTTTTCAGCGGCATTAACAGCCTTCTGAAGTGTACCGAAATCCGCAATGGGCGAATACGTACCCGGCAGACGGTACTGGTCAGTATATGCGGAATTTGTGCAAGCGCCCATACCGAAAATAACGTCACGCAGATGAAGTTCGGGATTAATCGCCCCTGCAGAACCGACTCTGATAATTGTTTCGACGTCGTAAAAATTAAAAAGCTCATAGGAATAAATTCCGATTGATGGCATACCCATACCCGATGCCATAACCGATACTTTCTTTCCTTTATAATATCCCGTATACCCCTGAACTCCTCTTGTGTTGTTAACAAGAACGGGATTTTCAAGATAATTCTCTGCAATGTATTTTGCTCTCAAAGGGTCGCCGGGCATAAGAACCGTTTTTGCAAAAGCATCTTTTTCAGTTGCCGCAATATGAGGCGTTGGGAGTTTGCTCATAAAATCATCTCCTTAATATCCGATAACATCCTGATTCTTAACAAGTTTAACAATAGCGCTTGTGCCGAGTCTTTCACAGCCGAGGTTAAGATAATCTTCGGCATCTTCAAACGAACGGATACCGCCTGCGGCTTTCATTTTAACGTTTTCACCTATATGCTTCGCAAAAAGAGCTATATCTTCTCTTGTTGCGCCGCCTTTTGAAAAGCCGGTTGACGTTTTAATAAAATCAGCACCCGATTCGGTAACAACACTGCACATTTCGATTTTTTCTTCGTCTGTCAGAAGGCAGGTTTCAATAATAACTTTCAGTATTTTATCACCGCAAACTGATTTTACCATTTTAATTTCATTTAAAATTTCGTCAAATCTGCCGTCTTTAACCCAACCGACGTTGATTACCATATCAACTTCATCGGCACCGTTTTCAACGGCGTTTTTTGCTTCAAAAGCTTTAACTTCTGAAGTTGAATAGCCGTTAGGGAAACCGACGACGGTACATATTGCAAGCTTGCCGTCAACGTATTCCGATGCCTGCTTAACGTAAGAAGCAGGAATACAAACACTCGCGGTTTTATATTTCATACCGTCATCGCAGATTTGTTTTATATCATCCCATTTTGCATCAACTGCAAGAAGAGTATGGTCGCAGTGCGAAAGAATATTATCAATATTCATATTATTCACCTTTCAGAACGTATTTTTCAATCATTTGGGCAACACCGTCATCGGCATTTGAAGGCGCATGGAATCTTGCACTTGCTTTGCACACTTCGTCGCCGTTTTCCATAGCAAACGAATAGTAAGCATACTTAAGCATTGTTGAATCATTCGACGCATCGCCGAAAGACATTGCTTCATCGGAGGTTATGCCGAGAATATCACACAAACCGCCAAGCGCAGTTCCTTTATCAGAGCCTTTGGCGGTTGCGGAAACAACACTTGCAAGAGCAGAAGTCATCACAAGTCCGTTTGTTTCAAAAAAGTCAAAAACTGTTTTCTTCGATTCTTCATCGGTATAAAAAACGTCAATCAATTCCGCACCTTTCCCCTTTACAAACGAGGCAAGGTCGTCAACTTCAATAAGTTTCGAAGAAAACTCATCCATAAAATCGCTCGGCAGACCTTTGATTGTAAAATATCTGTCACTGCCTTTCTGAGCATATATATCTCCGTTCATATAAATATTATAGTACACGGGTAATGAATCAAGAAGTTCAACCGCACGGTAAGTTATATCAGCGGAAACAAGATTTGTATATATAAATTTCTTATTGTTTCTGTCGTATACCGAAGCGCCGTTCGAGCAGATTACGTAATCCGCAAAGGGAACCTGTTCGGTTACACCTTTGGTAAAATTGAGCGCTCTGCCCGTTGCAATAGCAAACTTCGCTCCGTTTTCACGGGCTGAAATCAGGGCCTGTTTTGTTCTTTCGGTAACAGTCAAATGGTCTGGCGCCATAAGAGTTCCGTCAAGGTCAGTTGCTATAATTCTGATTGCCATATTTTTGCCTCGTCTTTTAAATATATATCAATAGTATATCACCGCTTGTAAATATATGTCAAGAAAATCAATGTCAAATAAAATACAGCCACATATAATATAAAAGAGGTATATCCTCAAATTATGAAAGGAATGATTGATATGCCGGATTACGGATACCGTTATCCTCATCAAAGGCAGAATCCGAAACACGACAGCTGCCACGGCACAATCTCTCCCCTGCCGTTGAACCCCGTTGTTGCAATGCTCTACGTTCCGATGCAGACCGATACAACGACGTTCGATGAAATGAAAGCTCTTGAATGCGGAACTCTGTTCCCCGTTCTTAACAAACCTTTTGCAGGGAAGTGCTGCCGATGAACAGAAGAGATGCCATGCTCAAAAAACTCAGCGCATCACAGTTCGCACTTTGGGAAATGCACCTTTATCTTGACACCCACCCGTGGGATTTGCAGATGGTAGAGGCTCATAACAAGGCTTCGTTAAAATACAAAGCGCTGCGAAACGAATTTGAAGAAAGCTTTTGCCCTCTTACCGCCGCAAAAGCTCAAGGTTTTGAATGGCTTAAAGGACCCTGGCCCTGGGAGATTGAGGAGTGTGACTGCTGATGTTTGTTTATGAAAAGAAACTGCAATACCCCGTAAAAATCAAAAACCCAAATCCGAAATATGCCCAGATCATAATCAGCCAATACGGCGGCCCTGACGGCGAACTCGGAGCTTCACTCCGATATTTAAGCCAGAGATTTGCAATGCCCTATGATGAACTCAAAGGTTTGCTGACAGACGTAGGTACCGAAGAGCTTTCGCATCTTGAGATGATTGGTGCGATTGTTTATCAGCTGACAAGAAACCTTTCCGAAGACGAAATTAAGAAGCACGGATTTGATGCGTATTTTGTTGATCACACAGCAGGTGTTTACCCGTCATCTGCCGCAGGTGTGCCTTTTACCGCCGCTTACATCCAGAGCAAAGGCGACGTTATCACCGATATGACGGAAAACCTTGCCGCAGAACAGAAAGCGCGCACTACCTATGATAATATTCTGCGTCTTGTAGATGACCCCGACGTAAGAGATCCGATAAAGTTCCTGCGTGCAAGAGAAATCGTTCACTTCCAGCGTTTCGGTGAAGGTCTGCGACTTGCAACGGATAAGCTCGATGAAAAGAATTTCTACGCTTTTAACCCGTCTTTTGACAAACACTGCAATAAATAACAACAGTGCCCACAGGTCATCTGTGGGCTTTTCTTTTACAGTTATCATAACAAAATTCAGGTTGTATTTTGTTGTGTTTATGATATAATTTAATTATTACAAACAATTTAATTAAGTATAAGGAAGTGTGTAATATGAGTCTGAGTATGCTTCATTGTGAGGGCGAAAGAATTATCGACGCAGAGGGTAAACAGGTGTTTTTGAGAGGAACAAATCTCGGCGGTTGGTTACTCGATGAATTATGGCAGGGATTTTTCAAAGGCGGAGAAGCTCAATGGGATGTCGTAACCACGCTTGAAAAGCGTTTTGGTAAGGAAGAAGCAGACCGACTCATAAAAATCCGTGAGGATAACTATATCACCGAACACGACCTTGACTATCTTCAGTCGCTCGGCTTCACCTGCGTGCGTGTGCCGTTCTGGTACCGTAATTTTCAGACAGACGATTCAGGCATATGGAAGCGCAAAGAAAACGGTGAAATTGATTTTTCACGCCTTGATTGGATTGTTGAAGAATGCGAAAAAAGAGGAATGTACGTCATTCTTGATTTGCACGGTGTGCCGGGTCATCAGAGCATCGCCCACCACTGCTGCCGTGTGAACCATTGCAAACTTTATGACGAAACCGAAGAGGGTTCTCATTTCCGTTCGCTCGCCTGTGAATTATGGAGTGAAATTGCCCGCCATTTTGCAGGTAACGGAACTGTTGCCGCCTATGACCTGATGAATGAACCGATGTGCGATTATGAGGGAAAAGATAAAGTCAACAGCAAATATCACGACGTTTATTCTATGCTTTACGATGCTGTCAGAGCAGTTGACCCGGATCATATCATTACGCTTGAAGCTATCTGGACACCCGATGACATACCGCATCCGTCAGAGCGCGGGTGGGAAAACGTGATGTATCAGTACCACTATTATGACGATTCAAACGAAAGCTTTAAAGAAGTAACACTGCACCACGCAAGCAAAAATTTCAACGTACCCGTGCTTGTGGGTGAGTTTTCCCCCTGCCGAGGAACTGCAGACTGGGAATACATATTGAAGCTTTTCAACGAATGTTCATTTAACTGGCAGACTTGGACATACAAAGGGCATTGCGCAAAGGGAGAAACAAGCCAATGGTTTATGATGGGCTCGGACGACCCAGATAACGTTGTTGATATCAATAACGATTCTGCTGCTGAAATCGAACGAAAATGGTCATCGGTCAGAACTGAAATTTGCTGCAAACCGATGAATGACCACGCACTGCTTTCCGAATATGCGAAAGCGTAGAATTTATTTGATTTCAGAGGTGGATAAATATGAATTACAGAGTACCGCCAAGGTTCCATTTTTCAACTAAAAAAGGATGGATAAATGACCCCAACGGACTTGTATATTTTAACGGATATTATCATATTTTTTATCAGCATTCACCGAATTTTGAAAAACCCTGGCAGGAAAATATGCATTGGGGACACGCAAGAACAAAGGATTTTCTTGAATTTGAAGAACTTCCCGTTGCACTTTTCCCCGATATGCCGTATGACAAGGACGGTTGCTGGTCGGGTACGGCTATCGTAAAAGGCAACAGACTTTTTCTCTTTTATGCATCCATTCACGATGGCATACAGTCCGTCAGCGTTGCTTATTCCGACGACGGTATCAGCTTTGAAAAATATGAACACAACCCTATAATCAGTGGTTATCCGTCTGACGGCTGTCCCGATTTCCGTGACCCTGCCGTGTGTTATTCCGACGGCAAATATTATTGTGTAATGGCATCAGGCAATCACGAAAAGAAAACCGCAAATCTTCTGCTCTATGAAAGCGAAAATCTCTTTGACTGGAACTACAAAGGCATTCTTTGTGAGTGGGAAAACTCGAGATTTGCCGAGTGCCCGTCTTTTATGAAATCGGGAGATAAATATTTGCTTACCGCATCCGTCTGCAAGGCTGACAGCCACCGTTTCTCGGTGATGTACGGCGCTTTTGACGGCAGTAAATTCACACCTGAATATACGGGCGAGGTTGACAAAGGTCCCGACCAATATGCAGGTCAGGTTTTTCTTGACAACAAAGACAGAACGATTCTTATATCGTGGATTCCCGGCTGGAATTATGCAGGCTACCGCAAGAAGGATATCGGCTGTATGTCAGTCCCCCGTGAAATAACGCTGACTGACGGCAGAATTACGGGTTATCCCGTTGAAGAGGTAAGGCATCTGATGAAAGATGATGACCCTGCTCTTATCCGTACAGAAAACGGATTCATAATAAAACGTGACGGTCGCAAGAGCGTTGTTTATAAAGGCGAAATCAACAACCTTAAAATTATTCGTGACGGATATATCATGGAAGTGTTTGTAAACGGCGGCGAAGAGATTTATTCTGTTTTGCTTTAATGAAAGCAACAAACAATAAACATCTTGTTAATAATACACCCACAATAAGGAGCGGACTATGATAGCAAAGTTTGAATTACATACAGATGTTTTGGTTCTCGGAAGCGGACCTGCGGGCTTTGCGGCGGCATATACAGCAGCAAAAAACGGAGCAAAGGTTATTCTTGTTGAACAAAGCGGTGACGTTGGCGGAATTTCCACTTCGGGGCTTATGAGCCACTGGACGGGAAGCTGCAGCAGTCCGCTTTATTATGATATTTTGAAAAGGACATCCGAAAACAATGATGGTAAATTCAAAAATAAAATCACCAACCTTATTGACCCTGAAAAGCTGAAAACTCTTTATCATGAAATGCTTGACGAGGTTGGTTGTAAGGTGATGCTTTACACCTTTGCCGAAGATGCAATCTGTGACGGCGATAGAGTTCTCGGTGCAACCGTTATCAACAAATCGGGCAAAACGGATATATATGCTAAAGTCATTATTGACGCTACGGGTGACGGCGATATTGCCGCAAGAGCAGGAGCAGATTTTGTTCTCGGCAGAGAAAGCGATAATAAGATGCAGCCTGCAACTCTGATGTTCAAGGTCGGCGGTGTTGACTATGAGCGAGCTGTGTTCTTAGGCTCATTTGAATCAACTTATGAAACACCGAACGGTGAGCTTCAGGCTCTTGCAAAAGAACGTATTCCCTACCCTGCAGGACACATTTTGACTTATAAGTCAACGCTTCCCGGTGTTGTTACCTGCAATATGACAAACGCCGTTGAAATTGACGGCACGGTTGCCGATGATTTAACAAAGGCAACGCTGACCTGCCGCAGACAGATGGACGACATTGTGAAATATTTAAGGAAATTTGTTCCCGGATATGAAAACTGTTTTATTATCAGCTCCGCATCGCTTATCGGCATTCGTGAAACAAGGCATTTCAAGGGTAAATACACGCTTAATGAACAGGATATTCTTGAAGCGAAGGTATTTGACGATTATGTTGTGAAAGATGCCTACTTCAATTTTGACGTTCACAATATCACGGGTGCAGGACTTGACAAAACGGGCGTTCAGAAGCATTTTAAACAAACAAAGGGATATACCATTCCATACCGTTGTCTTCTTCCCGAAGTCAAAGAAAATCTTCTGCTTTGCGGAAGAAACATTTCGGGTACACATATGGCACACTCCAATTTCAGAGTAATGCCTATCTGTGTAGGTATAGGCGAGGCTGCAGGTGCGGCGGCGTATATCTCTGCTTCGCAAACCCGTAATCTGAACGATATTGACGCAAGTGAAATCAGAAAAATCATCGGAATATAAATAAGAATTTGCAGAGGAAATACTATGATTACATATTCGATAATTATGTTTTTGACAGCGACACTTTTTGTTGTGATTGGTGTTGCGATATATCGGGGAAAAACCAATTTGATTCATGATTATCATCAAACAAACGTTACCGATAAATCCGCATATGGAAAATCTTTCGGAAAAGCTATGTTTGTTATCTCAACGGCACTTTTGCTCAGCGGAATAGTAAGTTTGCTGGGAAATTCGGAAAAGATTACATTGGTTGCGGTTGCAGTATTAATTGTTGGATTAATAATCGGATTTATCTGCATTTTTTGCGTGCAGAAAAAATATAATAACGGTGTTTTCTGATTTACAAATTCCAATTTATCATACTATTCTCACCAAAAATCAAACCACCTCTTATCAGTTGCTTTCAGCATTGATTGGGGTGGTTTTATATTTTCGTTTGCGTATATCCTTAATTACATTGTATCACTTATCCCGAAAAATTATAAAAATATGCCCGAAACCACTCTTATGAGATTTCGGGCATAAACATAATTCAGAATAATAAATTTTACAACTTAAACAAGTTTATAGGACGCTATATACTCAAGCTCGGATGAGAATATGAGTTTTGGATCTTCCTGCACGAAAATCAGGTTAAGATTATTTTCTTTGGCTGTAAGATCAAAATGGCAAAGTGCAATTCCCATATCAACCTTCTGCATATCAAGAGCCGAACCGCCTGAAAAGTTTTTGCTGCGTTTAAGATAAAAATGAACTGTGTTATCCGAAACAACCGCTCTCCACGGCTGCTTGTTGACTGCTGATGGAGAAAGTCTTACCATTTCCAGAGGTTCTGCCAAATCGCCTGCTTTTTCTTTTGTCAGCGGAGTATCGAAATTGCCGTCAAAGAACAGTTCTTCAAACGGCAACCGTTCATCAGCCTTGATAGCCTTCCGCATCATGCCTTCACGCAATGACATCTTTTCCGAAGGATAACCCAATGCGCTTGCACACGGCATCATCTCATCCGCTTCAAGTTCCATTATCTTTTCATAAGCAGGGCGGTTCATCGTGCCGCCAAGCCAGACGGTTCCGATTCCGAGCGACTGTGCATACAGCACAAGCATTTCAAATGAATACCCGAAAGCAACGTTTGCATTCGGTACACATTTGATTTTTCCTCCGACATATAAATCCGTTCCGACAACAACCGGACAGTTAAGTCCGTTTTCTTTCGCACTCATTAATTTGAATTCTACGAGAATGTCAAACGGATTTTCTGTCGTTTCCATAAATGCACAAAGACTGTCAATATCTTTTTGACTGAGTTCCCGACCGTCATAAGTTCGCACACTTCTTCTTTGACGGATTAATTCTTTAATATTGTTCATATATTCTTCCCCAAAACAAAAATTATACTTGCAAAATCACGGAGTCTTTCCGAGAATCCTATAAAGAATACCGTACAGCTGCAAACCTTCCTCGGGCGTAAGATTCGTGCAGCCTGCAATCTGAAAAGGAATTTCAATCGCTTTATCTTTAAGCTTTTCGCCATCTTCAGTTATTGCAACCACGAGGTTACGTTCGTCCTTATCGGAACGCATACGGGTGACATAGCCTTTGGATTCAAGCTTTTTGAGAAGCGGCGTCAGTGTGCCTGAATCAAGATAAAGGCACTCGCCAAGTTCCTTTACGTTCACGCTCTTTCTTTCCCACATTACCATCATGGCTATATACTGTGTGTAGGTAAGACCGATTTCATCGAGAAAAGGTTTGTATCTCTTTACAATTTCTCTGGAGCAGGCATAAAGAGGAAAGCAAAGCTGATTTTCAAGTTTTAATGCATCATATTTTGAATGATCTTTCTGCTCTGCAAAATATTTTTCGCAGGCATTCAGATATTCCTTTTCAAATTTTGCTATCGCTTCTTTGCTGACTTTTCTGAACGGTGTGAGCATATCAAATGCGTGAAAACAGTTCTGATATACATCAACCTTCGCTTCAATTCCTGCACTTTTCAGGTTGTCAATAAAAGTCAGCGTTTCGCAATAAAATGGTTCGATATCTCCGACAAATGTCACGGGCATACATACAAAGTGATGCGGTAAGTCCGCCGCCTGCACTTTCACCGCCGACCATAATCTGACTGCTGTTTGCTCCGAGTTCATCACAATGTTCTTTGAGATATTTCAAAGCGGCATAGCAATCTTCCAATGTTGATTCAATTTTTATGCTTTTGGATTTGTAATATTTGCTCATTGAATCACTTTGTTTACTGTTATTTATTGATTATCCATATATAAATTTCCAAAGAATGCTATTATTCTGTAAAAAGGCTGCAGAATGCCGTAAATCCATTCGCTTTTATCAAGCTCATTGAGTTTTATGTTTTCAATTACAGGATGTTCGCTATAAGCCATATCAACCGCCTGACTGTTGTATGACTTGAACTTTGTGCCGTTTTCGATTGAATAGAAATAATAACACTGCTGCCCGTCGGAGGTTGAACGCATGGAATTGAGGAAAGTGATTTCACCGCCCGACATAATAAGAGCCGGCTCTGATTTCGATGAACCGTCGTGACCCGTGTTGACAAATACAGCGTTGCTGTCAACAGAATTCAAAAAGGATTTTCCGCCGTAAATAAACGTGTTGAACACGGTAACGTTATCGCAGGAATTGAGCTTGATATAATCGGTATAAATTCTTGTTATGGGAATGAAAACATAATCAAATAATTTATCCTCTGTCAAACGCGGTATGCCGAGCTTTGCATAGCCGTTTCTCGGCAGAGTGTTTGCATTTTGCAGACAGCCCTCAATAAAGGTTTCATTGCAACCGGATAAATCAAACATAGATTCATAACAGCAGCCAATTACTTTTTTCATAAAAGCACCGTCGGAATTCTGAAGCTTTATTCCGCAGCTTGCAAGGGTTAATGCACAGTTGATAATATATACATCATCATATTCGCTGTAGATAACGGGGGTGGTTTTCATATATTTTCCGCTGTTATCAACGGGATTGTTGAGAGGATAATCAACTCTGATTCCGCTGATGCCCGAAGCATTTCCGCCTAAAGTTATAAGAGGTTTATCCGATGCACCGAAACCGTAATATGAAAGAATGAGAGTTCCGCTGCTGTTCTCTCTCTGGCAACGGGTTGCAACAGATGATGAGCCTCTGAACTCAACACCTGCAGGAACAGTTACGGGATTTTCAAAGCGATAAAGACCTGCAGGCAGATAAACTGTTCCGCCCGTTTCAGCCGCTTCATTCAGCTTATTCTGAACCGCAGCAGACGCATCGGTTTTGCCCGTTTTATCTGCTGATACAACATACAAAACTTCAGCAGGCTTTGTGTGCTTATGCTCATAATCGGGAGTATATTCGCTTGTATCAGCATTGTAGATACGGATATTTTTGCCATTAATTTTTCCCTCGGTTTTCACGTTTGTCAGAATCATTGCATTTTCGCCGGGGTCATATATTGCACATTCACTGCCTTCGATAACACCGTTGCTTATGCCCGTACCCCAGGAATATTTTCTTGAAATTATGTTACCCTTGGGAATATAAATTCCGTAATCACAATCGGTTATATAAAAATCGGTAAATTCGCCGCTGAAGGTGTAACGTGTGCCTTCTTTGACAAACATTCCGTAAAGCATATCGGAGATTCTGACATCGGCAAATTCAGGCCATTCGAGGTCGCCTATTACAAGACCAAAGCCGTTTTTACGGGTATATTCATCAAGCTTCTGCCTTTCGGGAGCGTTGAACTCCTCACCCGCTTCGCACCAATACTCGTTTGATATATAAAGAGTTTTTACGGTATCAACATCGGCTGAATTATGAGCGTTCAAACCCTGATAAAGACAAGTGCCTTTGACATTTTCAACAGTCAGCATTTCGTGACATTCATAAATACCGTTTTCACATTCGGCACTTGCACCGATTCCTCTGTAGGAATTGATGAGGGTGCAGTTTTTGATTGTTGAGAGCATATAATCTTCATTGCCGACAACATAAAAAGTAAAAGGATAAGGTTTGACACATTCTATGTTTTGTTCGGGATACCAGACGGTGAGACCCACTGCACCTGCACTTGCACCGACAGTAAACAAAGCGGGATTCATCTTGTCACTGCTTTCAACGTCGGCAATTATTATTGTTCCGTAATCCCCTCCGTCATCGGGGTCCTGATAATCACCCATAAGGGTAACAAACTGACGGATATAAATATTGCCCATTACTCTGTATCTGCCTGCGGGAAGCCAGACAGTACCTCCGCCGTTTGCCGCACAGTTATCAATAGCCTGTTGAATAATCGCAGTAACATCGCTCTCACCGCTTGAATCTGCATCAATAACAATATCCGCTATTACAATATCATCTGTCGGATAAACGGATTCAATAATCTGCGGTGTAATTAATTCGTTTGCTGCAAAGCACGGGATAACCGCGTTAAATGCAATTAAAAAACAAATCAACGAAGAAAACAGTTTTTTCATCTTATCAGCTCCGATTTAAAATAAAAAGTTATTATGCATTAATTATAATTCTCTTTCAAGATTATGTCAAACATACTGTAGAATTTTATAATCATATATGATATAATATCAGAAAATATTGCGAGGTAAATGCTGTTTAGTATTTTAAAATATCCGTTTAATTTATGGAGGTATTTTTATGAAAAAGCTTTTATCGGTAATTCTTGCTGTTGTTATCACCCTGAGCATAACACCGCTTGTTTTTGCCGCAGGAACAACTTACTACATCGACAGCATATCGGGCAACGATGAAAACACGGGTTTATCCGAAACTTCTGCCTGGAAAACAGTTGCTAACATTGCTTCTTTAACGATTGAAGCAGGTGACAAAATTCTGTTCAGGTCAGGCGGCGACTACAACTGTGCCATTACTCTCACCTGCTCGGGTACTCAGGATAATCCCATTGTCATTTCATCCTACGGTGAAGGCAAAAAGCCGCATCTTAACACCGACGCAAGAGATGCGGTTATGAAACTTTTTGACTGCTCCTATGTAACCGTTTCAGGCTTTGAAATTACGGCGCACAACGGCGGCGGCATCTGGGTTGACGGAGTTACAAAAGAATCAAAGGGTGTCAGAATAGAGAATTGTGAGTTTCATGATATGCAGAATTACAAGGTAACTTGCCGTGATAATTATACCGAAGGTCCGATTTCGGGCAGAGCTGCGATAGTTATCAAGCGTTATGGCGGCTCACCTTATCCCGTCAACGATTTTCAGGCAGTGAACTGCAAAATATACGATGTGGGCAACGGTATATTTTTCACGGGAAGTCAGGATCTGAACAAAAATGCTCTTGTAAAGAACTGCGAATTTTACAATATGGACGGTGAAGCCGTTGTTCTTGAAGGCTGCGACGGCGCATTGGTAACGCATTGCCGTGCGATAGACTGCTGCCAAGGAGTCGGTCTTGATGAAAACGGAGAAATTCTTTATTTCACTGCCGCAATGTGGACCCACTATTCATCAAATTGCACTTTCAGCTACTGTGAAATAGCGGGCCAAAAAAACTACGGTGACGGAATGACAGTGGATTTTGACCACGGTTCATATAACTGCACATACGAATACATTTATTCTCACGATAATATGCGCTTTATGTGTAACAACCCTGCTAAAGGCGGTAACAGAGGCAACACGGTAAGATATTGCCTCTCGGTCAATGACAATCAGGGCAGAAGCAAAATCGGTGTATCCGACGGCGAATGGAATTTCAGCTTTTATAACAACACAATAATCAATTCGGCGGAATTTCAGATGACACAGATTTATGATTCGCTGTTTGCGAACAACATTATAGTTTTTAAAGATGGACATAAGTTTTATCATATAAATGAAGAAGCTAAAACCTGGAATAATACATTCTCAAACAACTGCTATTACAACACTTTTAATCCGTCATTTGACAAAGATGCTTTAAACACTCTTCCCGGCTTTGTGGGTGGCGATGACCCGATAAAAGCATATCAGCTTGCGGAAGGCTCACCGTTAATCGGTGCAGGTTTTGAAGTTAAGGACGGTTGTATGACGGATTTCTTCGGCAATGAAATAACAAGCAATAACATCGGTTGCTATTCCGCTGACGGAGAGAAAGCCGAGCTTGAAACAGAAAACTTATTTGAAAAATCCATAAGAGTTATCCGACAAATATTTAATATATTAATTGAAGAAATACGCAAATTGATTATTGATATTTTTGAGTAATATCAAGCAAAAATTTTCTTATAATCTTTTTCGGAAAAAACGTATTACAATTTTATCTTCCGCGAAATATTAAACCGCTGAAAGCGCAAAAACTTTCAGCGGTGTTTCCGTCTGTTTTTGATTTTAGCGGCAGCCGTGAGAACCGCAGTTGCTGCCGCAGCCATGGTCACCGCAGTTGTGACCCTCGCCATGATGATGGTCGCTGTGGTCACACTTGGCTTCGGGATCATAGTTAAGGCTGTTTGTAAGGAAATCCCCCACTGCCTCGTCTGCATCACCACTTACTCCGCCATACAGCTTGATACCGGCCTGCGCCAAAGCCATCTGCGCACCGCCGCCGATGCCGCCGCAAATGAGGACGTCTGCATTCATTGCAGAAAGAAGTCCTGCCAAAGCACCGTGACCGTTGCCGTTTGTATCTATTACCTCTGTATTTACGATCTTACCGTTCTCTACATCATAGAGTTTAAACTGTGCGGTATGACCGAAGTGCTGAAAGATTTGTCCGTTTTCATAGGTTACTGCAATTTTCATTATACTGTCTCCTTTTCCAATTTCTTAAGTGATTTTTTGAATTGAACGGCAAAAAGGATCGCCGTAAAGGTTACTGCTATAATATCTGCCATCGGCTCGGCAAGGTAAACACCCATGGTCTTATTCTGCACAAGATTCGGGATCAAATAAATAAACGGCAGAAGCAGGATGAACTTACGCACGATTGCAACAATAATGGAGCAAGGTGCGTTGCCGGTGGAAACGAAGGTCATTTGGCATGCAATCTGAATGCCGAAAATACACATCACGCCGCAGTAAATCCGCAGGGCATTCGCAGTAAAGTTGATCAACTCTGCATCCGGAGTAAAGATACCCGCAAAAACCTTTGGGAACAGCATAATGGCGCCCCAGATAACAAGGGAATAGACAACGCAGGAGGTCAGAAGCAATCTAAACGTCTTCTTTACTCGGTCGATATTCTTTGCACCGTAGTTATAGCTGGAGATTGGCTGTGCGCCCTGGGCAATCCCCTGCATAGGCAGCATTGCAAACTGCATTACACTGGTAAGGATGGTCATTGCACCCACGGCAATGTCACCGCCGTATTTCAGAAGCGAGGAATTGAAGCAGACTGAAATCACGCTTTCGCTGCTTTGCATAATGAAGGCGGAAAGTCCCAACGCAACGCACGGGAAGACAAGTTTTCCGTTAATACGCATATTCCTCACTTGAAGCTTCAAGCAGGTTTTCTTCCCACGCAGGAAGCTGAGAACCCACACACAAGATATTGCCTGTGAAACGATGGTAGCCAGTGCCGCGCCCTGAACTCCCATATTGAATCCAAAGATAAATATGGGGTCAAAAACAATATTGCTAACTGCACCGATCAGCACCGTCATCATGCCAACCTTAGCAAAACCTTGCGCCGTGATAAATGCACCCATACCGAGGGTAAGCTGAACAAAAACCGTGCCGATGGCGTAAATATTCATATAGTCGGTTGCATAGCCGATGGTATTCTCGCTCGCACCGAACATTAAAAGCAGGTCCTCGTTCCAGATCAGCAGCACAGCGGTTAGAATTGCGGAAATTGAGAGCTGAAGGGTAAAACAGCCGCCCATAATCTTTTCTGCAGATTCGTTATCGCCCTTGCCCATATAGATGGATGCCCTCGGTGCGCCGCCGGAGCTGATTAGAGCCGCAAAAGCAGATATGATCATAATTATAGGCATACATACTCCAATGCCCGTCAATGCCAGGCTGCCGTCACCGGGCATATGACCGATGTAAATGCGGTCAACGATGTTATAAAGCATATTAATAAGCTGAGCCACCACCGTCGGAAGCGCAAGCTTGAACAGCAGCTTTCCGATCGGCGCAGTACCCAGCATCTCTTTGTTATCGTTCATAGTATCATCCCTTGCTTTTTATGTTTCATAACTATTGAAAAATTATAACGCATAATTGTGAACATTTCAATTACTTTTCAACATCTATGCACTAAAGGGAATTCATAACCGTAATTTTAAAAAACATACAGATTCAAACCCAAACTTTTATAAAAAATCAAACCGCTTCACTGCACATTACGCATAGTGAAGCGGTTTTCTGTTACATCTTCTTATTATAAAATCCGTTCGTATCAATTTTCAGAAGCTTTATTGCTTTGTTGACAAGCGATGAAAAATCGTTGTGTGTCAGCTTCATAACGCCTTTAATCAGTGGAGATACTTTGAAGCCTGCCATTGCATTGACCGTTCCGAGATAGAAATCATCGGGGAAACGGGCGTCTTTATCCTTCGGCACGCTGTCTGCCGTTTCAAACATCCATTCAAGAAGCTTTGAGCGCATATCGGCAATTATATCAGCATATTCGGGATTATCAATTTCGTTCTTTTCTTCACCCTTTGACAAATCATAGAATTCATCTGTTTCGTAAAGGCGCATAACATATTTATAATCTTTCGTTCTTATCATACCCGCCTTGGTGTGCTGACCGTCATTCTTCTGCTGAATGCCTATTCTCGGGGCATATTCATCGGCAACAACACCGAAATAGTTTTCAACCTCTTCGGTGCAATGCTTTTCATTCTGAAGTCTGCCGCCCTCGCTGCAGACATAATCACGCACCGAAACGGTTTTATCGGCTATTGTTGCTCTTAACGAGCGTCCGAAATGCGTGTAGCTTGCATCGGTTTTAATTATATCAAGAACTGTTGCGAAAAAGTCAATCAGCTCAACGGGATTTTCGTTTATGCCGCTGTCGGTCTGCATATTTTTCGGCAGTTTTACGATAAGAGGAACGTTCACAAGGCAGTCATCAAAAAGATTCTGTGCCTTTTCGGGTATGCCGTAGTCAGCGGTAAAATCGCCGTGGTCGGAGAAAAAGAATATTGCGGCATTGTCATATCTGCCCGTGTCTTTGAGTGCCTGAATAATTCTGCCCGTCAGCTCGTCAATCCTTGCGCATTGGGCGAGATATGTCTTACGGAGTGCGGTTATATTATCGGCATCCCAATCGGCAATTCCGAGCGCATCGCAGAGTTCATACTGCATTGACGGCTTTTTATCTTCGGGTTTTGACGGTGCTTTTGCAGGCGGAATTTTTGATTCGTCAATCAAATCAAGAAATCTTTTTTCGGCATGATATGGCGGATGCGGATTGTTAAGACCGAGAAATGCAAAAATCGGCTCATCGGGTTTCGCTTTTCTGATTAAATCCTCACATCCTTTTGTCCACACCCAATCGTTATCGTGACACATACCGTCGGCTTCAACGTTGGTTATTTCACCTCTGTAAAAACTTAAATATCTTTTATCGCCTTTTTCTCCCCTGCCTTCATCCTTCGGTTTTTTTCCGCACTTATTATAGATTTCGCTTGTGCATTCTTTCAGCCATTTTGATTGCTGACCTGCAAGGCAGTCACCTCTGCCGCTTGTCCAGACATAATATCCGATGTTTTTGAGTATGCGGTAAAGATTATCCTCACCCTGACGGAGCAGATAACTCATTGTACGGTGACCGTTTGTGTGAGGATAGGTTCCTGTCATAAACGAGCATCTTGACGGTACACATACAGGATTCTGACAGAAAGCGTTGCTGAAACTGACACCCTCATCGGCAAGAGAATCAAGATTCGGAGTGTATGAAGCAGTATTGCCGAGATGATGCAGAGAATCCGCCCTCATCTGGTCGGGGTTGATAACTATAATATCGGGTCTGCAGCTCATATCTTCACTCCCTTTTTCCTTGCCTGATCTTCCATTTTGCGTGTATATTCCGCTTCATCACGCAATTCTTTTTCAGCTTTTATTCTTGCCTTTTCTTTCTGCTCTTTGAACTTTTTCATATATTTTTCAAGTTCAGCCTCATAGTTCAGTTTACTGTTCTTTGCGCATTTTTCTTTAAGTTCTGCTTTGAACGATTCAACCGCCTTGGCGTCGAGTTCTTCCTGAGTGCGTCTTGCTTTTTCGGCAGGTTCAATCCATTCTTCGCCGTTTGCCTTGCATTTATCAATCTGTCTTTGACGGATCATCTTCTGAACAGCAGGTAATTTCAGTTCAACGTCAAGAAAACGAAGAAGAATTGCAAGGCCTGCGTGAATGAAAATATTCATACCGACAAACGCCCACACGATTGCAGATATAACGCTGTCAGGCTGAGTTGTAACGCAGTTGCCTGCCGCATCAAATTCAGGCTGAATATATCCTCTGATAAGGAGATTGAAAACACCTATGCTCAAGCCGACGGCAATGGTGTTCATCGAATTGATAACACTCGTTGCAACACCGTCACAGCGAAAGCCGTGCTTATACTCAAGCTCATCAAACACGCCTGCCATAAGCGCAGGGAAAACGTAGGCAGCCGGCACGATGCCCATATTCATAATGAACTGACCGATTAGCACGGTAACAAGATTATCGGGTGCAACAAAAGTTATTATATCGCCTATTACACAGAGAACGAATCCCGTTGCGGTAACGGTTTTTTGCCGAATTTCTTTGAAAGAGGCCAGACAAGGAATATACCGATACCCATGGGCAGACCGCCGATAACGTTGAGCAGAGTCTGTGTTATGCCGTCTGCATAAGTACTGCCGAGCACCCAGTTTGCATAATAGGTCATAGCATTTGAACGGGTAAGCTGTCCAACCCAATAAAAAAGCCAGAAAGCAACAAGAATCCACCAATTTTTGTTTGACATACAAGCCTTGATTTTTTGCTTGAAGGCTATGTTATCCGCTTCGGCTTTTTCAGGATTTTCAAGGGTTACGCGCTCTTTGGTGAAATAGTATTCAAGAAGCATAACAGGCAGCATAACGATTGCCGCAACTGTCATAAACGTTACCCACGCATCAATGTCGCCCTTGATTTTCGGAAGTACAAGCATCGGGAAAAGCAGAGCAACAAGAATGCCCGTTATTGCAATATTCGCAACGTTGTTGAATACCGCAAGCTGACTTCTCTGCATATCATTTCTTGTCGAAAGCGGCACCATCATCATATGGGTTATGTTATACATCGTGAACGCAAAGCAATAGTAGAGGTTGTATGTGAAAATGATATATATTGCCTTGACGGTTGTTGATGCGTGAGTAGGAACAAAGTAAAGTAAAATTCCGCAGATAACAACGAGCGGAACGGAAAGCAGAAGCCACGGTCTTGCTTTGCCCTGAACGGTTTTCGTTCTGTCGATAATCGCACCCATAATCAGGTTTGTTATCGCATCAAGAATTTTTGAAAGTATGGGAAAAATTACAAGGAACATTCCGCCCCATACACCGCTCATACCGAGCTCATCGGTATAGAAAACGTTGAGAAATCCCTGCGCAAGAAGTGCATTTACAAGCAAAGCACCTGCAGGACCGATAAGATAACCGAGAAACTTTTCTTTTGCGGTTGTGTTACAGCTCTGAATACGGGACTCAAATAATTTTGAAGATAAAACTTTCAAGTTTTCCGCCTCCGTTGACAAATTTATTCGATTAAATTATACTACTGAATACAAAGATAATCAACAGACTGTTCGATAAGCAACTGCTTGTTATCGAACAGATATAAAAGGAAGTGTTCGTTAAATGGACATAAGAATAAAAAGAACAAAGAAGATGCTTGAAAACGCACTTTTTGAGCTGATGAAGGATAAACCCGTTGAAAAGATAACTCCGACGGAACTTTGCAGAAAAGCAACGGTCAACAGAAACACGTTTTATTCCCATTATTCAAGCGTTTCCGAGCTTTACGAAAGCATTGAAAACAGCCTAATAAATTCAGTTGATGAATCGCTCAACGAAAGCAACACAACCGTTGAAGCGATAACGGTTGTCTGCCGTATGCTAAAAGCAAATCAGACACTTTCAAACATCATTTTTTCAAAACACCTGAGTTCAAAAATAATGAACCGTGTGTTTATAATGACAAACAGATTCAATATGAACAAAATGAAATCCGAGAGCAACAATCTCTCGGATAATTACAAGCAGATGGTTTCGGCTTATACGATTATGGGCAGCGCCGCCGCACTTGAATGCTGGGTCAGAAACGGTATGCAGGAATCGCCTGAAGATATAGCGGAATTTATATGGAATATTTCCAAAAACGGTTCTTCGGTTGTAACGAAATAATCAGTTTTACAAACAAGAATTCGGAGAGGTGTTTACTAACTAAGCGGATAGAAAGGTTTGCAGATTGTGTCCCTGACGATTGGGGCGACGGATATGAGAATGTTGTTGTGTGCTGTACCGTTGAAAATCAAAAAATGCGGATGAAAGATTGCCAGTTTTGAATTCAGACAATGCGGAACTAATTTTATCAAAGACGGTAAGAAATACAAATTGCAGACAAAAGACCTGTGCAGTCAAGCGAGAAAAGCAGGGATAGATTTTAAGGCTCACAGATAAATCAATGTTAATCAAGCAAAAGCAACAGCGAGTTGCTTGCTCATTAAAACATTCGGCGTTAGAATAATACTGAGGTGATAAATTTATGGAAACGAAAGATATTATATATAAACTGAGAACTAAAAAAGGTTTATCGCAGGATGAACTTGCCGAAAAGGTTTTTGTTACCCGCCAGGCGGTCAGCCGCTGGGAGAACGGTGAAACAACGCCTAATACGGAAACTCTGAAGCTTTTATCAAAGCTCTTTGATGTTTCAATCAACACTCTTTTGGGTTCTCCAAGACAGCTTATATGCCAATGCTGCGGTATGCCGCTTGAAGACAGCAATATCAGCAAAGAAACTGACGGTGTTTTCAACGAGGAATACTGCAAATGGTGCTATGCCGACGGAGAATATATGTATCACGATATGGATGAGCTGATAGAGGTCTGCGTGCAGAATATGGCAAGTGAGCATTTTTCTTCAGAACAAGCCCGTGCATATATGAAGGATATGCTTCCAAAGCTCGATTACTGGAAGAAATACAAAAACATTGACGGTGCCGAAAAATTTGATGAATTCAAGCAACAACTCATCAGCGAATTTAATGATTTACATATCGAAGGAATGCCGAAGGTTGAAAAGCTTAATGCACTTGTAGGCGGATATATCAATCTCGAATACCGTCTCCCCAACGGACAGACTGTTAAATTCCTTGATGACAATGCAACATATCTCGGCAATCAGCTTGAATGTGAATTCGGCGGTGACCGTTGTTTCGGCATTGCCGCAAATATGGACTTTTTGCTTGTTTGCACTTATGAGGAAAACGGTGAAAATCCTGAACTTGTTGTCTATAAAAAGCGATAGAATAATCGGAGTCAACAAAACATTGACAGGCGGTTTGGCACTGCAGACACTTGAAACTTGGAAAGAATTCATTGGTACTGACAATATTTTATTTTAAAGCAATAATTCAGAAGTTTATGGATGTTCCCGTGAAATTCACAAATACTTGTATGCATAAATTCCAATTTTGCTTTGATAGAAGCGGCTGTTCAATCAAAAAGCTTTTTAATCTTTATTTTCAGCATTACCAACGCTTCACATCCGCCGTAATCAACGGATAAATCGGGTCTTTGAGACCATTTATAATCCGAACCAAGCTCATAATGCAGCCATTCCTTAACAACCTTTACAAAGTAGAAATCCTCGTTTTTCACATAGCCGTAAGCTCCGGTTTCCTGGTCATAGCCGTAAACGGTGATCAGTTTTGCATTGCCGAGCAGACTTTCCTCAAAATAAGCGCGGCAGGTTTCAACATTATCATAATGAGCGTAGCCCTCTGCATTGGCATATTCGTTTCTGCCGTTTTGTGCTAAATGCATATAAAGCACATCAAGATCATATTGGCACGTTTTGGGACTCATTGTCCAGCCGGGTGTGCAATAATCGTTGATGCATACCCATGTTGGCGGACGCATCGTGCTGTATTCCTCGGTATAAGACGAAAGCGAAACAATATGCGAAATTATTTTATGCCGTTCAATCCCTGCATCATAAAAAAGCTTACAGGTAAATTCAATATAATCGGCCAGTACGCCGTAAAGAAGCTGCTTTGTATAGTCCTCAACGGACATCAGATTTTTGAAAGCTTCTTTTTTGAGACTTTCTTCATTATAGCCCATGTTGTGCAAAGCATGCATTCCGTATTGTGTACGCTCAAAATCTTCCATTGAAGCGTAATCACTGCCGCTGTAATCGGGAATCTGAGTTTCCCAACCGGTGTTTATGCCTGCAAAAAGATATGCTTTGCCCTGAGATTTAAGCCTTGTATAATTTTCAACCAGCGGCTCAATAAAGCCCTTTGTAACCTGATTCGAATACCAATTCAGATACTTTTCGGAATTGAAGCACGGAAAACCGCCTGCTGTTGCAAACGGCACACCGCTCCAGTCACAATGCCATCTCGGCAGCATACCGTATGACTGACCTCCCCATTCTTCATTTTCTTCGGGGAATGCAATCCATTCGCACATCTCAGGATCATTATAAAATTTACTGCCGTATTCATCGGTTGTCGCACCGTCACCGAAATAGGTTGAATAGTTAGTACAATCATCCATTTGAAAATAAACAGGCACGTTATACTTTTCTGCAAGTGTAAAAACGTGGTTGACTTCTTCGTTCATCTGTTCAACAGATTGAGTCAGACACATAGGACCGACCACGCCGAATGCATACATACGCTTTGAATCGGGATCAATTTCACCGTGAAGCTCAACCATCTGCTTTACGTAGGGTTCAAGATTCATATAATGAACGTTTGTTACCATAAACACAACGTATTGCGGGTCATCCTCAAATAATTCGGGAACTTCCGGTTTTTCGCCGAATGACGGAAAAACCGCAATTATCAAAGCTGTTATAAAACTGATTATTTTGTTAAGCAGTGACATGACAACACCTCATTTATGCTGCAATTTCAAAATAAATATAACATATATTTTTACTCTTATCAACAGAAATAAATTCACCCTCACGCAAAACGCTTATTATCGACGCCGTTTTATTTTGCTGGAATTAATTTCTTCTGTGTGCTATAATTAACAAAAAAGTATTTGACTCGGAGGTATTATGGCTTTTTTATTGGTCGTTATATATATTGCCTTTATAGGTCTGGGAGTTCCCGATTCGCTTATCGGCTCCGCCTGGCCTGCAATTCATAAAGAAATGAATATTCCCGTTGAAGCGGTCAGCATTCTCACGTTAATTATTTCGGGCTGCACCGTTTTATCAAGTATGTTCAGCACAGGAATTCTCAACAAGCTCGGAACTGCAAAAGTTACCGCTTTCAGCACGGCTATGACGGTTGCTGCTTTGCTCGGCTTCTCTTTTGCGCCGTCTTTTTGGTTTATGATACCTCTTGCCGTTATTCTCGGTCTCGGTGCAGGTGCGATTGACTCGGGACTTAACAATTACGTTGCTTTGCATTTTAAAGCAAGCCATATGAACTTTCTGCATTGTTTTTACGGCGTTGGAGTAAGTTTAAGCCCTTATCTTATGTCATATGCATTGAGCAATGCAGGGTGGCGAGGCGGCTACAGATATTCTTTTTATGTTCAGGCGGCAATCACGCTGCTCTTGATAATTTCGATTCCTATGTGGAAGAAATCATCATCTGCCGAAGAAACAAAAGAAGAAAGCAGCGTAAATCTCACACTTTTTCAAATGGCAAAAATGCCTGAAGTACGTCTTGTCTGGATTATTATGCTTGCGACGAACGCAATCGAATATGCATGCGGAGTTTGGGGAAGCTCATATCTTGTTTCAGAAAAAGGATTTGAGGCAAAACACGGAGCGCTTGCTCTGACCGTATATTACGTCGGAATGTCGATAGGGCGTTTCGTTTCGGGTTTGCTTTCCGATAAAATCAGCACCTGGAAACGAATCGGAATCGGCACAATAATTCTTGCCCCCGCAATCGCAATTATACTTCTCCCTCTGCATGGTGCGGTTACCGTTGTCGGTTTATTCCTTGTAGGCTTGGGCAACGGCTCAATCTACCCGAATATGATACACCTGACACCACACAATTTCGGCAAAGAAATTTCACAGTCGATTATGGGGTCACAAATAGCATTTGCATATATCGGCGTTATGCTCGCACCGCCTGCGGTCAGCCTGATAAGCGGCCTTTTCGGAATAAAAATATATCCCGTTCTGCTTGCCGCACTCTATGTGATAATGGTTATTACTCTTAAGTGGTTTGTAAATCGACTAAAAAAACAGAATAAATACAACGTCAACATCTGATTTTCAAGGATAAATATAAATGAATAAAAATTTTAATATAAAAAACTTCATATCTCCCGACGTTATCCACTCCCCTATCTATGTCTGGGTATGGAACGATATCTGCACTCGCGAAATTATTGATAATCAGCTTGCAGAAATGCAGAATCTCGGCATAAGAGCATTTTATATTCTTCCTGAGCCGAAGAATTTCCGACCCGACAGTATGCCTACAAATCTTATCCCCGACTACCTTACCCCCGAATTCTTTGAGCTTTGTGCTTATGCCGTTCAAAAAGCAAATAAACTCGGTATGCTTTGCTGGCTTTATGATGAAGGCGGCTGGCCTTCAGGTGGTGCGTGCGGAAAAGTTCTTAAGGACCACCCCGAATATGCAAGAGAAGTGCTGAAAACAAACGAATCTGCTTTCTCTGCCGGAGATGTATACAAAAAATCAACGCCGGATGTTATTGCGGCATTTCTCAACAACAAAGAAATAATTGAGGAAGGATATGAATTCGCTTCAGATGCTGTCGTTACAGAGTATACAACGGAAAAAGTAATCAACGGCAATACAGATTATCCTGATTTGCTGAACATTGCCGCAACAGAATATTTTATTGAAATCACTCACGAAAAGTATGCGTCCGTAATGAAGAATGCATTAGGTAAAAATGTTACTGCAATTTTCACAGATGAGCCGAAAGCATCGTCATCAGCGTTTAACAAAGAACTTGCAGAGAAATACGAATCAGCTTACGGCGAATCAGTTTTGCCGTATCTGCCGCTGATTTCCAAAAAAGCGGAAACAACAGAAGAAAACGTTCACATACTGCACCGTTGGTACGATTTATGCAGCAGAGCGTTCTGCGACAGTTTTCTTCTTCCGTGCAAAAAATGGGCAAATGACAACGGTATTGCTTTTACGGGTCATATGGATAAAGACCACGATCCGCTCGGTTGTATGCAAGGCGGCGGAAATTTCAATCTTATGCGTGCTCTGCGTTGCTTTGATATCCCCGGCATTGATATAATATGGCGTCAGATTTATCCTGAAAAAATAACAAATAACATAAATGATATGAACGGCTATAACGGATTTTTCCCGAGATATGCTTCGTCTGCCGCCGCACAGAACGGTTCAGGATTTGCAATGAGCGAAATTTTCGGCGTTGGCGGTTGCGCAATGAATTACGATACTATGCGTTACACCGTCGGATATCAGGCTGTACGCGGAATTAACATATTCAACCCGTTCAACTTTCCTCTCGGACGAAAAGGTCAGCTTCTCGCGCAAGAGTTACCCGTTTTCACGGAAAATCAGCCATATTACCGTTATCTCGGTCAGTTTAATAAATATGTTGAACGTCTTTCATATCTTTCAACCCTCGGTGAACGGGTCTGCAACACGGGACTTTACTATCCGGTTTCCGATTTTCAGGGCGGCATAAAGGCTGAAGTTATTGCAAATGCTTTTGATTCTCTCGGCAGAGCACTTGAAGATATGACGGTAGATTTTGATATTGTTGACGATGACGTTATTCAGGCATCTGTTGGTGCAGAGAACGGCTGTATCAGCATAGGCAATGCAAACTACAAAAATATCATCATTCCCGAAGGAGCATTTATACCTCCTCAAACCCAAACGGTTCTTGACCGTTTCATAAAAGGCGGCGGAAAAATTTCACACACTCTTTCAGAGCTTGAACCCGTAATCAAGGCTGACGGCAAAGGCTTACGGGCTATGCACAGAAAAACAGAGAATGCAGAGCTGTTCTTTTTATTCCGAGAATGCGGTGACAACGGAGATTACCGCATTCATCTGCCCTCACCAAACGGTTATATGCTTGATTTGGAAACGGGAAATTTGCAGCGTTTCAAAGCAGAAAACGTATACCTTAACCTTTCTCTTGCCATTGGTGAAACATCTGTCATAATGCTTACAGATGAAACTTTCGATGCCGAAAACAAGAAAGAATTCAGCTGTAAAACCGATATTTCTGACGGATTTGTTTTCCGAAAAAGAAACAGACTTATTTGCAATGAAAACGGATTCAAAACTACCGGCTGTTCAGAAAAACCGGTTTCAGTCAACCTCGGTGATTGGGCAGATATAATTGGCGGAGACTTTTCCGGAAGTGCTGTTTATGAAAAAACATTTACACTTCCTGCTGAAAAAATCGGAAGAGAAGGAGAAATCAATCTTGGAGATGTGCGTTACGCAGCTGAGGTTTATCTCAACGGACACACGCTCGGAACTGCCATAACACCACCGTACAGATTGAAAATACCTGCAAATGTTCTTTCTGAAAACAACAATATAAAAATTGTCGTTACCAATACATCAGCAAACTGGTATGTTCATACAGACTACTTTAACAAATGGGATATCAGTGATTTGTCGCCGTATTTTGAGGCAGAGTCTGAATTTGCGAAAGACCTTGTCTCGGGCGGACTGTACGGACCTGTAACACTTTATACGGAATGATACCCGTTCGGACAGTCCGACAAATAAGATTATAAATCAGAAGTATTGTATTAAAGTGAGATTTTATTATGAAAGAGCCAAAATACTTTTTGTGCAAAGCTCAGAATAATTACCCCGAACTTATTTACACCGTTCTTACTCCGCGTATAACCGAATTCACTGCCGCAAGCGGCGACAGCATACTTCTTGACCTTGGCGAACACGCTGTAGGACACTTTTCTTTTAATTTCGATAAGGTTGATGTTTTTGTTGACGCACCGGTTCGGTTAATCATCAAATTTGGTGAAAATATGAGAGAAATCAATGATGATTTTTCTCAATATAGGGGTACGCT
The DNA here is from genome assembly GCA_045602245.1 of Acutalibacteraceae bacterium. Classification (GTDB taxonomy): domain Bacteria; phylum Bacillota; class Clostridia; order Oscillospirales; family Acutalibacteraceae; genus CAG-177. Next base: position 31,354 of record JAZSBC010000162.1, read on the forward strand.
TTCAAAAACGTGGTTACAGGAAGAAATAATCAATCTCGATTTTCCTCAAAAAACAACCTTACCCCGAAGGTACGCTTGCAGATACATAAAAATAACGGTAGAAAAAACCAACAGACCTATAAAACTGTTTGATTTTTCGTTCCGCGCTTCAACAAGCGCCGATGCTTCCGTTCTGAAACCTGCAAACACAAAGGATACTTTGCTGAATAAAATTGACATTGTTGCAACCAACACCCTCAAAGAATGTATGCAAACCTTCTTCGAGGACGGTCCCAAGCGTGACCGCCGTCTCTGGATTGGCGATTTAAGACTTGAGGCTCTCACAAATTATTACACGTTCAACAACCTTGAAATTGTAAAAAGATGCTTATATCTTTTTGCTGCAGGCGAATGCAACAAACTCGGTTTTCTGCCGTCATTTGTTTATGAAACACCTTATTATCATTCGGGAGCAACCCATATTGAGGATTATGCACTTTTATACGTTGTAAGTGTATGCGATTATTATGAGCATACCGGGGATATAAGTGTTATAAATGACCTTCTTCAAATCTGCAAATCGCAGCTTGAAAGCTTCAGAGAAACGCTTGATGAAAACCTGATTGTCACAAGGCAGGATGGCTGGTTTGCTTTTATCGACTGGTGTCCGGGTCTGGAAATTCTGACATCGCTGCAGGGTGTTTATCTCTACACACTTGAACGCTTCTCAAAATTACTTAAAGCAATCGGGGATGAAGAACACGAAAAATATTCGTCTCATCTTTGCGAAGTCCGTTGCGCTTGCAAAACATATCTTTACAATGAAAAAGAAAATGCATTTATTAACGATTTTGACAACAAACAATTCAGCGTTCATTCTCAGATATGGATGATATTGGGCGGCGTAATAAGCGGCGCAGAAGCAAAAAAGCTTTTACTTTCCTGCCTTGATAATGAAAAAGCAAAACAACCCGTCACTCCGTATATGCGCCACTACGTAACAGAAGCTATGTTAAAACTGGATATGAAAGATGAAGCCGTTCAATATCTGAAAAAGTTCTGGGGAGGAATGATTGACCAAGGTGCAGACACATTCTGGGAGGCATACATTCCTGATGACATTGATTTTTCACCGTACGGGGACAGAATGATAAACAGTCTCTGCCATGCGTGGAGCTGCACACCATCTTATTTTATTCGAAAATACGGGATGTGATTTAGTGTTTTTACAAAAAAGAGGAAAGCTTATGCCCAAACAAAATTCAACTATGGTCACCGACCTGACAAACGGCAGTGTCACCAAACTGCTGCTTAAATTCGCATTTCCGTTATTCGTTTCGAACGCTCTTCAAGCTGTATATAATATTGTTGATATGATTATCGTCGGTCAATATATCGGCGGAGAGGGTATGTCAGCCGTTTCTATCGGCGGAGACGTTCTGCATCTGCTGACTTTCGTAGCAATGGGTTTCTCGTCTGCAGGGCAGGTACTCATCTCGCAGGACGTTGGCGCAAAGCGTATGGATGCTGTCAAAAAAACAATAGGCACTATGTTCACCTTTCTTTTGGGAATATCGGTTGTTATTTCCGTAGGTTGTTATTTCATCCGTAACTCAATGCTTGATTTGCTAAACACACCCGTTGAATCCTATGATTTCACGATGGACTATACCGTTACCTGCATTTTCGGGCTTTTCTTCATTTACGGTTATAATATCATAAGTGCAATTCTTCGCGGTATGGGTGACAGCCGCCGCCCCTTTGTGTTCATTGCTATTGCAGCTATAGTTAACATAGCGCTTGACCTGTGGTTTGTTGCAGGCTTAAATATGGAGGTTTTCGGGGCGGCATTGGCAACAGTCATTTCTCAGGGATTAAGCTTTATTATTGCACTTATATATTTATATGTAAAAAAAGAGAGCTTCGGCTTTGACTTCAAACCCGCCTCTTTCAGAATCGACCCTCAGGCATTCAAAAAACTGGTTGCTCTCGGTGTACCCATGGCAATACAGTCTGCCGCAATTAACCTTTCAAAGATTGTTCTTACATCGTGGATTAATCTTTACGGTGTGGTATTTTCGGCGCTCTCGGGACTCTACAACAAAATCAATATGATGATTGGCATTGTTTCTCAGTCATTCACCACTGCAGGCAGCACAATGGTAGGGCAGAGTCTCGGCGCAAAAAAATATGAACGTGTGCCTAAAATTATGAAAGTTGTTTTGTTGAGCAGCGTTCTGATTTCTACAGTTCTTGCCGTTGCACTGTTTTTCTTCTCAGAGCCTATCTTCAGAATGTTCACAAGCGACGAGGAAGTGCTTGCCATAGCGTCTATAGTTGTTCTTCCCGCAATTCTCAATATGTACGGTTCAGCTACCCGTTCCGTAAGCTTTTCACTTATGAACGGTTCAGGCAATGCAAAACTGAACTTTGCCGTTGCCGTTATTGACGGAATGATAAGCCGCATCGGCATCTCGGCTCTGCTCGGCTTTGCAGTTGGAATGGGTTGCCGCGGATTCTGGTACGGTGATGCTCTGGCCGGCTATATGCCTATGGTTATAGGTCTTATCTTCTTTTTATCGGGCAGATGGAAAAAGAATAAATCCGAGTAAAAATAACAAAACCGCATCACTGTGCTGTTCGCACAATGAAGCGGTTTTAGTTTCATTCCGACGGAATAAATAACGCCTGTTACAACTTGCAATAGAGATTGATTGCTTCGGACATATATTTTGCTGTTCCGTTTAAGCTTTTATCAATATTGGTTCTGAAGCGGTCATCGGCAACATACATCTGCCCTAACCCATTGAGAATATCATCGGTGCAGGTATAATAATTATCCGTTATATAAGTCTGAAGTTTTTTAACCAGAGACTGTGAAGTTTCACTTTTCGGAGATAAGCCGTTTTTGAAAGCATCTGCAAATTCGGCAATAATTGCGTTCATACCCGAATTGATATCATTCGAACAGTCGGCTGTTTTGCGTTCAAACTCTTTATATGCATTCGTATCGCCCCAACGATGTTTTGCCTCTTCTGCATACATATCCTGCACAGCTTTGTTTTTGATATTGTCAAATTCACTCATTGATATCTCCCCTTTTCGGCACCGCCTATAAGATAAAATTTTATTGATTTATACTTTATTGCAGTAAGCTTTTTGACGGATAAAGTTTAACATTATTCTTTACAAATTGCAACATATTTTATTGACACGTCATCAACCTTGGAATTATAATATGTGTGTTACACAATGCCGTTGATATCAACAAAGGAGTAAAATATGATATTTGATATTAATAACTTACAATGGACAAGAGAACCTGCAGATTACTCAATTTCAGCCGATAAAATTGAAATCATCACAAATCCTCACACAGATTTATGGCAGAGGACGTATTATCATTTCAGAAACGATAACGCACCCGTTCTGCAGACGGAAACAGACGAAAAGTTCTTTTCTTTTACCGTTAAAACACAGTTTGAGAGCAAAAACAGATTTGATCAATGCGGAATCGTAATGTATCTTGACAGCGAAAACTGGATCAAAGGTTCTGTTGAATATGAAAACGACAGATTTCAGCACCTCGGAAGTGTTGTTACAAACAACGGCTATTCGGATTGGGCAACCACCGAAATTGACGCAGGAATCAAATCAATGTGGTACAGATTCAGCAGACGCGGCGACGATTACTGCATTGAATGTTCGGACGACGGCGTTGCGTTCAGGCAGATGCGTGTCTGCCATATGTGGAACGGAGGCGGAACAATCCGCTTCGGCATCTATGCCTGCAGCCCTGAAAATTCATCATTCAAAGCAACGTTCACAAATATGGAAATTACGGAATGCAAATGGCCGGCACACGACGGTCAGCAACCCGATTATGAATAAAAACAAGGGACGATACAGCATCGTCCCTTAATTTATATTCAGTTTATCAATATCATAAAATTCGCCTTCATATCTGTTATGAAGGTTTTTTTCTTTGCTTTGGTTAACTGCAAAAACCTGATTTTTTGAGCGAATAACCGCAACTTTCATTTGCTTATCAACATTTTCAATGAAGTGCCTTTTTGCTTTTTTATAAAACGGGTCTTTGGTTTTGAAAACATCGGGAATCTGAACCGATGATGAACAGCAAAGCAAATCACAAAGAATTTTTTCTTTTAATTCGTTTTCATCACATTTATCGCAAAAGAAATAATAGAGCTTTTCCGCATAATCGCAGAGCTTAATCTTATTTCCGTTTACCGAATTGCCGAAACCGTTGAAAACGTCAAACGGCAGAATACCGACTTCATCAACAAGATAATCAAGCGTAAACAAAAATCTGCCGCTGTTATAAAGTCTGTCAAGCGCATCTTCGCAGTTTTTCAGCATCATTATTTCGTCAGATGAAAGCCACGGAGTTGACGTTACCTCATAAGGCGGTTCTTCGTTAAACGTGCATGGAAATTTTTCGCTGTTTTCACGCATTTCAGCGCCGTGAAGAAGCTTCAGAAAGCCAAGCTGGAGCATATGCGCTTTAAGGGAATATGCAATATTGAAACTGTTAATGAAACTTTCAAGGTCTTCACCCGTAAGCCCTGCGATAAGATCAATATGGATATGCATATTATTGAAACTTATAAGCCTTCTTATGTTTTCAACAAGCTTTCGGGTATCTGTTTTGCGGTTGATTATTTTCAGCGTTTCTTCATTGAAAGACTGCATACCTATTTCAAGCTGGACGGCACCGCATGGCATTGAAGATAAAATTTCAAATGTACTCTCTTTTAAAATATCTCCTGCAATTTCGAAATGAAAACATACATTGCTCGGAATATCCTTACCGTAGTTTTCTTTGATGAAAAGCAGAATTTCATTGGCTCTTTCTGCATTTGCATTGAAAGTTCGGTCAACAAATTTTAACGTCTGTGTACCGCTGTTTGAGAGCTTGATTATATCTTTTTTCACTCTCTGAATATCAAAAAAGCGAAGAGACGAGCATCTTCCCGAAAGGCAGAATGCGCAGCGGTAAGGGCAGCCTCTTGCAGTTTCAATATAAGAAATCCTGCCGTTAAGGTTTTCGAAAAATTCGTCGCTGTAAGGCGATGGCGGCGTTTCGGTATATTCCTTTTCGGGGATTGTTATGATTTCGCCGTTTTTTCTGTATGCAATACCAGCAACAAGGCTCAGGTCACCGTTCAGATTATCGAGAAAATCGGGAAAAGTCCACTCCCCTTCACCAGAAAGCACGTAATCAATAAAATCGTATTTTTCAAGAATATCTTCAGTGCGGTATGCCGCCTCGGGACCGCCGAGGACAATTCTGCAATCGTGATTGCTTTTTATGACACTGCATATCTCAAGAGTTTTCGTAATATTCCATATATAGCAGGAAAACGCAACAACATCGGGCTTTTCGCTGATTATTTCGTTCGCGAACTGCTCTGTATCGCCGTTGATTGTACTTTCCATAACAAGAGTATCATATTCATTATTTGAGTATTCGCGAACCCCTGCAAGCAAACACCACGGTGAAAGCGATGCGTGAACGAATTTCGAATTAAGACAAGAAATAATAACCTTCATAATCTATCTTTTAAAATGCAGTTCTTTCATACCCTCAACTTCGTCGCAGATTGCTTTGAGATTGCAGGTATCGCAGTCAAAATTTATGCTGTTCATAACGTGGTTGAGAGTTTCTGTTATCTGATGATTTTTGTTTGCAATTCTTTCAGTTTCGCCGTAATCGGCTTCGGGAGCTGTTATAAAGATAATCTTAACGCCCTTCACGGCAGGTATTTCTTTATATTTCTCAATCATCAGCGAACCGATTTGGCAAAAATCAGCTCCGTCATCTATTGCTTTTTTTGAAACACGGACTGATTCTTTGTGTGAACGGGAGGTGCTTCGCATCATATAACCGTCAGGGAAGGTATGATATTTAACATAATCAATCTTTTTTATCAGGTTATATGCTTTCTGCTCATCGCCGTTATCTTCAATCTGAACAACGGCTATTCGGGCAAACCTGCGGTTGTCCTTGATATTTCCGAGGTCTTCGCCGACAAGAACAACGCAGTCGCAAACTTCAGCCGAAGTGACAAGATTAAAGCCGACGCCCTCAAGCTCATACGCCGTATCGCGCCTCATAATCACCTGATTCTGACCGAGATCAGACCACGGAACGGTTTTGGAAAATTCCTTTTTCGGAAGCGGCGATATCAGTTTTTCTGTTTCAAAAATCAAAGAATCAAAAAATTTCATCAGAGCTTTTTATCCCTTTTCATAGTGTCGTAATGCTTGCCGAGAATATCGTATATCACACGCACAAGCTTCATATCGAGATTGAAGAAATAGAGTGTAAACGTAACGGCAAAAAAGATAACAGCCGCAGCAAGAATAAGCAGAAAAACCGCAGCAAGAATTATAAGAAATATTTCCATATCAGTTCTCCTTTGCAAGTCCTTTCTGGCGTGCATATTCAGCCGCACCGAGAGCGCCCATAAGCTGAGGGTCGGTTGAAAGCTCAACAACTTTAATTTTGAGAACCTTTTCGATCGCCTTTTTAAGACCGTCATTCTTTGCACAGCCGCCCGTAAGAGTTATGCTGTCTGTTGCGCCTGCTTTTTTAGCCATAACAAAGCATCTTTTTGCAACTGCAAGCTGAATGCCTGCGGCAATTTCATCCATAGGTTTGCCTTCGCCGACAAGTGAAATAACCTCACTCTCGGCAAAAACGGTACACTGAGCGGTAATGGGGATAGTATTTTTGGCATTGAGTGAAAGCTTTGAAAACTCGGGAAGAGTCATTTCAAACGCATTCGCCATTGCTTCATAAAATCTGCCCGTACCTGCGGCGCATTTATCGTTCATAGCGAAGTTTTTAACCGTGCCGTCAGTATCAATGGATATTCCTTTTACGTCCTGACCGCCGATATCAATAATCGCTTTAACCTCGGGGTTTGTAACGTGAACACCCATTGCGTGGCAGCTGATTTCCGAGATGTTCTCATCTGCAAACGGAACTTTGTTTCTGCCGTAGCCCGTACCGATAAGATAGGTAAGTTCTTCAGCTGAACTGAGCCCTTCAACCTGCGAAACCGCATCGTTCAAAGCGATTTCAGCGCTTGCAACGGGGTTTATTTTGCTTCTGTTTGTAACGTTGGCAACCATTTTGCCGTTTTCATCAAGAATAACGCATTTTGTATATGTTGAACCAACGTCGCATCCGCCGAAATATTTCATAGTAATTTCTCCTTTACCAAGCCAGATCGTCTTCAAAATCAACAAGCGAGGGGTCAAGCGGCTCCTCCTGAAGAACGGTCTGCATATATTTATTGACCTGCTCGCGCATATCTCTTCTTGAAATTGTTCTGGGGTCCATAAGGTCCTGCTTGACCCAGATAAAATTGATGTTGCGCTCTCTTGCCTGGTCATCGAAAATGCCTGTAAGACCGTCCATACCCTTGCAGGAAATCTGGTCATACATAATAACCGTATCAGCATCGTATTCTTCAACTATTCTCCAAAGCTCATCAACAACGTTTCTGTAGCCGCCTTTGGTATGCTTACGCATAATTGAACGCTGATACGTTTTGGCAACGTCCTTGAGAATCTGTTCTTTATCTTCGGTATTATACTTAATATAGGAAATCATTGTTTCCATATCCATTACAACGTTCATACCCCAGCAGTTTTCAAGCCAGTTGGCAAAGCTTGTGTAGTAGTTTGCAGGGCAGCTCCACACAACTGCACGGTGACGCATTTCTTTTGAAACCGGAGTTTTCTTTTCGTAAGCTTTCATCATCAGCTTATTGACCTTTTCATCAACCTTGAGGAAACGTTTATCAACGCCGCCCGAAAGATTGAAATAATAGATTCTGTAAAGCCAGAAAGCGGCACCGGTCATCTGCGGATAGGGAGTTTTGTTGATATCCCATTTTTCGATTTCATATTCAAGCTGTTTATTTGAAGTTTTAAGAGCTTCAATGAATTTATCCCAATCAAACTTTTCGCCCGTCTGTTTTTCGATGAATTTAATAAGTTCCTTAACTTCTTCAACCGCATATTCCTGAACGTCTTCGTCATTATAGCGAAGAGGAATATTGAAAAGGTGAACGGGCAGATTAAGGCGTCTGTCAAGGAAAGTTGAATTCATAACAGAGCCGTCGCAAGGCATATTTGTTGCAACCATACAGCAGCCCATTTTCGGATAATCATCCTCTATGGCAACGCCTGCCTCAGCACTTGGAAGCGGACATACGTCGGCAGGCACGCCGAAGCTTTCAGTAACCTCAAGATAAGGCGGAGTTATCTGCTGGTCAACCATTGACGAGAGGAAAATGGGGATAGTCTGAAGAGGAACAACCGTAAGATTCGGGAAGCCTGAGAAAATCTCGTTGGGAATAATCTCATCCGTAAGAACGATCTTCTTTGAAAGTTTGTTGTTGGGATTGATTTTTTCATCGGCAACAAACGAGGTATGAATAAGACCCGTTGCGTGTTTTACGATCATATTATAGTGAAGATGGGCAATACGAAGATGAGTGCCTCTCAGCCCTGCAGTATGTCTGTCAACAAAAGAAGGCGCTGAAAGATAAGATGCCATCCAGCGGTATTTCCATAATCCCTTAACGGTGGAAATCGGCGCTTTGAGAACCATAACAATCATATCTTTCCAGGTGACAAGCCAGCGGTAATAATCATACATCGTATCTTTGAAGCCGCGCCATTCTCTGTGTTTAAGAAGGGCTTTGCGGTTTTTGGAATAAAGCTTGCCGAGATCAGCCATTTTCTTTCGCCTGCCTTTCTTTCTGAATCTTCTTGATTTCGAGGCTTTCAACAAAAGCCTGAACACGGGTACGAAGCTGACCCGAAGCCGAAGCGGTATACTGCCTGTCAACCGCGGCTGTGGGTACTCCGTAATCATTGCTCATAACATAGGATGCAAGCGCCCTCTCATAGCCCCAATATTCGCAGAATTTGAGCTGTTCATACATAACGCCGTCAGCGTGATATTCGTCAACAAGGCGCTTGACGTAATCTCTTCTTTCCTGCACCTTTTCGTGGCTCATATATCTGGGACACTGGCTTGTTTTAAGATAATGCAGGCAAATCTGCGTTAAAACGTCCTCATCGGGGTTGATTTTTATCTCTTCTCTGCCCGGCATTGAACCGAAACAGTATCTGTCGGCAACAACAAGAGCGCCGCTGTCTTCAATCAGTGCAGTGAAATCGGGGTCATCCATTTCCGAACCGACAACAACGATTTTTGCCCTGAAATTCTTTTTTGCATCAGGTTCTCTTGTTTTAAGTTCTTCTGCAGTTTCGCGAAGCATGGGAAGAATAAGCGATTTGGGGCAGCAGTATGTAATAAGATTCAGAATATGATATTCATAGCCTGTTATACGGGGATTATCTTCTTTTCTGTACTCCCCTATTTCCGTCATAATACGGCATACTTCATTATGCTCTTCAACAGCTTTTAAAAGCGCCGCATCGGAAGTATCAACGCCGTAAACCTCAGTTATTTTATCGAGTATTTTATTTCTTGTCTGCGTAACGTAATGCTTCACGGTATGATCGGCAATTTTGAACGGCATATCAAGAAAAGTCAGGAAAAACTTATCGTTTTCAACAAGGTTGAGCAGTTCAAAATGCTCTGCGGTTCTGTTCATTTCGGAGCAGGTTTCACTTGCAAGAAGCGCATTGAGGAAGTTATAGCCGCCTTCAATGGCACGCTCAAGAATCGCTTTTGAATAACCGCAAAGAAAATTGCTCATATAGTAAGTTGCAATATCCAACGAACCTGTGCGGGGCGCGCGGAGCCTTACCGAAAAACAGTTGCCGCAATTAAGCAAAACCTCGGGAATATGGTAGCAGGTATAGCCGAGGGCTATTCCGCCGTCAGCTTTCGCCTGCTGAACAAGAGCATTGTTTGCCTCCTGCAGCAAATTTTCAAATTCATAAAGATGCTTTAAATCTCTCACTTCAAAATCTCCATTTCAACAAGTGCTTTTCTTGCACCCTCAACAACGTTTGAATCATCGGGAAGTTTGGTTATGTTTTTGCCTTCAATATCGTAGATGGCAAGGTTTGAATCCGTGGGAATATAAGACAAAACGGGTATGCCGTTTGTATCAATATAAGGAATAACGCTTTCATCGGGAATTCTGTTAACAATCGCACCGATTTTTTTATACATTACAAGCTCATCGGCAACAGTCTTAATCGTTGAAATAACCTGAGTTCCCTTTTTGCTTGCATCGGTAATGAGAAGAAGATGCGAAACCTTTTCCATAACACGGCGGTTTATCTGCTCAATGCCTGCCTCGCCGTCAATAACAACGTAATCGAATTCATTCGAAAGAATGCTGATGACTTCCTTGAGATAAGTATTGATTTTGCAGTAACAGCCTGCGCTTTCGGGTCTGCCGACTGCAATGAAAGCAAAGCCGTCGGTTTCAACAAGTGCATCGAATATTTTATATCTCTCATCGCCGAGAAGCTCGATTGCCGCCCTTGTCTGACCGTCCTCAACAGTTTCAACAATCTCTTTTCGAATATCGTCAATCGTCATTTTGACGTCAATACCGAGTGCAGTTGAAAGGCCTACTGCAGGGTCAGCATCAATGGCAAGTATTTTTTTATCGGGATAAGCCTGCACAAGAAGCTTGACTATTGCGGCTGAAATTGAGGTTTTTCCCACTCCGCCTTTGCCCGAAAGAGCTATAATGATTGCGTTTTCTTTCATCACCTGTCACCTCTGTGATAATATTGAACATATTATAACATTTATAAACATATTTTTCAATCTTATTATCAATATATAATGATATTATTAAAGCTCTTGCGTTAACATACCGACTGTGATATACTGAAAAAAATTATAAATTGAGGTGAGATAATGAACAGACCGTATATAATCTGCCATATGGTTACTTCTCTTGACGGGAAGGTAACGGGCGGTTTTTTATCTTCTGACGAATGCGCAAGCGCGTGTGAAATATATTATGATTTAAACCGCAAGCTGAAATCAAACGGATTCATTTGCGGAAGAGTTACAATGGAAGGCAGTTTCACCGGCGGATATTATCCCGATTTATCGGAATTCAAGCCTGTTCAGAATAATGACGATTATTTACCTGACGGTATGACAGGTTTTTATGCGGTTTCAAGTCGGAGGCCAAGCGGTCTTAGGAAGACA
>JAZSBC010000163.1:0-12514 GCA_045602245.1 Acutalibacteraceae bacterium
TTGACATAAGGTTCGGATTTATACTGTTTGGTGCGGATAACAGGACTTGAACCTGCACGAACTTGCGCCCATTAGAACCTGAATCTAACGCGTCTGCCAATTCCGCCATATCCGCATATGCATATTAATGAAAAGAGGATTCCTTGCGGAATCCTCCTGGTGCGAGAGACGGGACTTGAACCCGTACGGGATTACCACACGCCCCTCAAACGTGCGCGTCTGCCGATTCCGCCACTCTCGCATATCTTTTGTTCGCTCGGAACGTTGCCTATTATAGCAAAGCAAAGCGGCATTGTCAAGCCTTTTTTTGAATTTTTTTAAAATTATTTTTATAGTTCTGTTTTTGAAAATAAAGTTCTGTTTTTATCTTCGCACGAATAAAAGAAATCTTCAATTATTTCGGGTATGTGGCAGGGTTCAACGCCGTTTTCGTTCATCAAATCCGCAAACTTGTTTGCCACTGTTTCATCTGTTGTAAAATCAATACTGATGCTTTTTCCGTCTGTTATGCCATAAAGCCTCGTCTTCTTTCCCTCAATTATTTTATCAACAGATTCAGTCTTATACACTCTGAACAACCCTCTTTTTGTATTTGAAGTGACGCAACGTCACATAGTATATTCCTTTTCAAATAAAAATTCAATAGCAAATTCAGAATTAATATATATTTGTGCAGGTTTACAAAAATCAGTTGTCAGACTTGGAGTTTTTTACTATATTTTCGGCTATTTCTCTGAAAGCAGGGGCACAACTGATTGCGCCTTCACCGCCGTTTTCTTTAAGAATGACCACTGCATATTGTGGGTCATCTGCAGGAAAATATCCCGTAAACCAGGCATTATAAATCTCCTCGCCGTTTACGGATTTTCCCGTTTGCGCTGTGGCTGTTTTGCCTGCGGCGGTAACGTATTCGCTTTCAGCACGCCTGCCGCTTCCGTCGCTCACAACCCTTTCAAGAAATCTTCTGATAAGCAAGGCATTTTCATAGGAAATAATCTGCTTTTTTTCGCTGTATGATTTTATTTTTGTAAAAACACCGTTTTCGTCGGTTTCGCCCTCAATGAGATACGGCTCAATATGCACTCCACCCCTTGCGACAGTTGCGATGACGTTGCAAATCTGCAAAGGGGTAGCGAGAAGCGAACCCTGACCGAACGAAATATTCGCAACAGCGGCATCAGAATCAAGTTCAGACACAGACGGCAGATATCCCGAAGAAGCATTTATTCCGTCGGTCAGCTCTGTTCCCCTGCCGAAGCCGAATTTTTCCGCAGTGTTTATTATATTTTCTCTGCCCGTTTCAAGCGCAAGCGAAACAAAATAAGTGTTGCAGGAATTTGCGACGGCATTTTCCATATTCATCACACCGTGACCGTCTTTTTTATGGCAGTTGAATGTTACTCCGTTGAGAGTGATACTGCCCGTACAGTTATATTCATAGCCTTCGCTTATTCCGTTTTCAAGAGCAGCCGATGCTACGACGGGTTTGAAGACCGAACCCACGCTGAACGGTAAAAATGCTCTGTTTATCAGCGGAGATTTCTCGTTTTTCAGACTTTGGGCAATATCGTTGGGATTGAACGCAGGTCTTGAAACGCAGGCACGGATTGCGCCGCTTTCAATCTCAATAACAACCGCCGAAGCGCAGTCGGCACCCGAACCGTCGAGAGCCTCCTCTGTTATGCGCTGAACGGTTTTATCTATGGTCAGAACAACGCCTTTTCTCGGAAAACGATTACCGCTTATTTCAATTTCTTCACCGAGCATAACTCTGCCGTTTGCATCGGTTGAAAAGCCTGCGGTTACGGTTACGGGGGGATCGGAAAGCAAAGTATCATACGCCATTTCGATTCCGCTTATCCCCTGACCTGCGCTGTCGGTATAGCCGATTATGTGGCACGCAAGAACAGAAGACGAATATCTTTCAGGCACGGCGATTTCTTTAATATCGCTGTTCTGATTTATTGGCGAATTAATCTTTACCGCTATGGGCTTCCCCTCCTGCATACGCTCCGCAACAGACCTCAGAACGTCGGGCGTTACCTTGCCTCTTAGTTGATTTAACGAATAAGACGAGGGTTTTGCGGCGGCATAAAGAACGGTTTCGGAATTTGTAAGCGGCTGAAGATTGCAGTCGTATATCGTTCCCCTCAATGTTACGATACCGATTGTTTTTGATGATGACGGCGACGAGACACGGTTTGCCGTTCCGATAAGAGACGCCATTCTGAATACGGTTGCGGAAAACATCAGCACAAGCATAAGTATTATTGCAAACGCTCTTTTTCTCAAAAAAATCACTCCCTACGGCTATTTTACCGCAGGGAGTGTTAATTATTTATACGTTGAATCTGAAAAGAACAACGTCGCCGTCTTTCATAACGTATTCTTTGCCTTCGCTTCTTACAAGGCCTTTTTCTTTTGCAGCCGCAAGTGAACCGAGTTCAATGAGATCTTCGTAAGCGATAACCTCGGCTCTGATGAATCCTCGCTCAAAATCACTGTGAATTTTACCTGCCGCCTGGGGAGCTTTTGTGCCTTTGGTAATTGTCCAGGCTCTTACCTCGGGCTGGCCTGCGGTAAGATATGAAATAAGACCGAGAAGCGCATAGCTCTTTTTAACAAGAAGGTCAAGACCGCCCGATTCAACACCGAGTTCTTCAAGGAACATTTCCTTTTCGTCTTTTTCAAGCGAAGCAATCTGAGCCTCAAGCTCTGCACAGATAGGAAGCACTTCGCTGCCCTCTGCTTCGGCAATAGCGCAGACTTTCTTGTAGTGTGAGTTATTATCAAGACCGCCTGCGAAATCGCTTTCACTCATATTGCAGGCATAGATAACGGGCTTTGCGGTGAGAAGCGCAATTTCGGCAAGCCATGCCTTTTCATTTTCGTCGCATTCAAGATTTCTTGCAGGAATATTATCTTCAAGCGACTGCTGAAGACGTTTGAGGAATTCAAGCTCCGACGCAAGGGTTTTATCGCCCTTCATAGCCTTTGTTACTCTGTCGATTCTTCTCTCAACCATCTCGATATCCGAAAGAATAAGCTCAAGATTGATTGTTTCGATATCTCTTTCGGGGTCGATTGTTGCATCAACGTGAACGATATCGTCATCTTCAAAGCAACGCACAACGTGGATAACCGCATCAACCTCACGGATATGCGAGAGGAATTTGTTGCCGAGTCCTTCACCCTTTGAAGCGCCTCTTACAAGACCTGCGATATCAACGAATTCGATGAATGCAGGGGTGATTTTAACGGGGTTATAAAGCTCTGCAAGTTTATCAAGCCTTTCATCGGGCACGTTAACAACGCCTACGTTGGGCTCGATGGTGCAGAAAGCATAGTTTGCTGACTGAGCGCCTGCGTTTGTTATTGCATTGAAAAGAGTGCTCTTGCCTACGTTGGGCAAGCCGACTATACCGAGTTTCATATATGTTCATTCTCCTTGAGATTTTTTATTCGGTTTGTAATTATAACACATAGTCTGAATTTTCTCAAGAGAATAAACAAAAGTTTTGAAAGCAAATTAAAATATAGTTTGCAATAAGATATATTTTGTTGTATTATATATTATGTATCAGTGTATAGAGGTGCAGATAAGTGGAACATTCGCAGTTTTTGAGAACGGAAATGATTCTCGGTGAAAATTCAACAGAAAACCTTGCCGCCAAAAGTGTTATTCTTTTCGGACTTGGCGGGGTGGGTTCATATACCGCCGAAGCACTTGCAAGAGCAGGCATAGGCAAGCTGACAATCGTTGATAACGATACGGTATCGGTTACAAATATAAACCGCCAGCTTTGTGCGCTTCATTCAACAGTCGGCAAACCTAAAGTTGATGTTGTTAAAGAAAGAATTCTCGATATCAACCCTCAATGCGAAGTTACAGCGCTTCAGAAATTCTATCTGCCCGAGAATTCGGCTGAATTTAATCTTGAAAAATATGACTATATTGCAGATGCGATAGATACCGTCAGCGCAAAAATTGACCTTGCCGTCAAATCGCAGGAATACGGTATTCCGATGATATCGTGTATGGGTTCGGGCAACAAGCTCAACCCGTCACTTTTCACGGTTTCGGATATTTTCAAAACAAGCGGCTGCCCTCTCTGCAGGGTTATGCGCACGGAGCTGAGAAAAAGAGGAATAAAAAAACTAAACGTTGTCTGGTCGTCTGAAGAACCCGTGAAACCTGCTCAGACAAACGAAAATTCAGGCAAACGCAGCACTCCCGGCAGCCTGCCGTTTGTCCCTCCCGTTGCAGGAATGATAATGGCAGGAAAAATAATTCTTGATTTAAGGTGAAAAAATGAAAAAATATATTTCAATAATCCTTATGTTTGCGGTTATTGCTGCGGTTTTCTGCAGTTGTGATAAATCTCCCGAAAAAACCGATGGCCCTCAGATTGTAACAAATCTCGGCGAAAGCAGTGAAAGCTCACTCAGCCTTGCATATTCCAAAGCCGATACCCTCAATCCTTTCACAGCATCAATGTCGGCAAACATTCAGGTTCTCGGTCTGATTTATGACGGACTTTATAAGCTCGATAAAGCCTATGAACCCATACCCGTAATCGCCAAAAGCTCAATAGTCAGCGGAACAACAATAAACGTTACTCTCGGCGACATATGGTTTTCAGACGGCACGGTGCTGACGTCCGGCGACGTTGCGTATTCGTTCAACAAAGCCAAGGAATCGCCCTACTATGCCGAAAGGCTCAGGAATATACTTTCCGTCAGCATATCATCGTCGAATATGCTTGTTTTCACGCTCGGTAAATCCGACCCTTATGCCCTCGCCTGCCTCACCTTCCCCGTAGTCAAAAACGGCTCGGAGGGAGATCTGCCCATCGGCTCGGGAAGATATTCGGTCAAAACCTCGGGCGAAACAACCTATCTTGTTGTAAACAACAAAAAAACGGGCTTCAACCCCGCTATCAAAACAATAACTCTCGTTCCCGTAAGGGACAGCAGTTCAGTTGAAAGCAGCCTTGAAATCGGCAACACCGGTTTTTACTATAACGATTTAAGCAACGGCTCATATTCAAGAATCAACGCAAAAACGGTTGGAATGGGAATCAACAATTTCGTATATCTTGCTTTCAATTCTTCAAACGAAGTTTTCTCAAATCCGCTTATCCGTCAGGCGGTTAATCTTGCAATCAACCGCAGTGAAATAACTTCAACAGCTTTTCAGGGTCACGCAAGGGCAGCTTATTCTCCTTTCAACCCCGATTGGTATAAACTTGCTTCAAAAGACCTTGTTATTCCCGTTGATATTGCCAAAGCAAAAGAACTCGTTGCGCAATCGGGCATCGACGTAACTCAAAAAGAAGTTTCGCTTCTTGTCAATAAAGAAAACGGATTCAAGCTTGAAACGGCTGAATTCATCAAAGATTATCTTACCGCGCTCGGCTTCAAGGTTGTTCTTAAGGACTATGAGCCGCAGTATTATTCCGAAGCGATTGAGCTCGGTTCATATGATATGTATATAGGCGAAATCAAGCTGACCGCAAATATGGATTTATCCCCGCTTCTCGGCGGCACTCAGGGATTCGGAATAAACCCCGAATGCGCAGGAGTTATAAGATATAACCAGCTTCTCGGCGGCGGATGCGAGCTTATGGACTTTGTGAACACTTTCAATGAAGACCTGCCGTTTATTCCTCTTTGCTACAGAAACGGCGCCGCATCATACACAAACTCGATGAATGCGGATTTTAACTGCTGCGATAACGACGTTTTTTACGATATAGAAACCTGGAGTTTTAAATAAGTTAAAAAACGGCATAATATATCTGCGAAAGGATGATATATTATGATAAACGCAGCCATACTTAAAAGCGCATTTCTCAGCGGTGCCGAAAACATTGCACGCCACACTGCGGAGATTAATGCAATCAACGTTTTCCCCGTGCCTGACGGCGATACGGGAACAAATCTTACGCTCACTTTAACAAACTGCGCCAAAAAAATTGCGGATTACCCCGAAACGGACGCAGGCAGACTTGCCGATAAAATCGCAGGCGAGCTTTTCAGAAGTGCAAGAGGCAATTCCGGCGTTATATTTTCTCTCATTTTCAAGGGCTTTGCAAAAAGCGTTGAAGGGCTTGAAGAAATTGATTCAAACGCGCTTGCAGAAGGTCTTGAAGCAGGCTGCAATGAAGCCTATGCATCAATCGAAAAGCCGGTTGAAGGCACAATGCTGACCGTTATCCGCATTGCCGCATCAAAAGCTGTTTCAGCATCTGCAAATGGCAAAAACGCCCGTGAAACGTTCAGCGAAGCGGTAAAAGGCGCAAAAGCTTCTCTCAGCTCAACGCCGAATCTTCTGCCGACTCTGAAAAAACACGGCTTTGTTGATGCAGGCGGTCAGGGGCTTGTATATATTATGGAGGGTATGCTCAGGCGGAGCGTAACCGAGCAAAAAACACCAACCGTATCAGCTGTTACGGATAAGAGCGATATAACTTATATTTATTGCACAGAATTTTTGGTTTCGGCGGCAAAAAGAACTGATTTATCGGCATTCAGAAAATATCTTTCGGATATCGGCGACTGCCCTGCCGTTGCCGAGCATTCGGGGATAATCAAGGTTCATCTTCACACAAACCACCCCGACAAAGCACTCAAAAAAGCCCTTGAAATCGGCGAACTGAGCGATATCAAAATAGACAATATGAAATTACAGATAAAAAACGGAGCAAATCAATGGAATTCAACGCAAGCATCAAATATCTGAAAGGCGTGGGTGAAAAAAGAGCCGCCATGTTGGCAAAGCTCGGAATTTACACCCTCTGGGATTTGCTGACCTTTTACCCGAGAACACACGAAGACTGGAGCAACATCTCATCAATAAGCGATGCTCCGATGAACGAAAACGTCTGTATCAGAGGCGTTGTCGGTATGCGTTGCCGCGAACACAGAATACGCAAGGGTATGACCCTTTATAAAACCGAAATCACAGACGGCGAAGACCTTATTGACGTCACGTTTTTCAATAATAAATACGCCGCTGAAAAGCTTGTTCAGGGCAAGGAATATCTGTTTTTCGGAAAAATAACGGGCAAAGGCTATTATAAATCAATGAATTCCCCCGAATTTGAAGAATATGACGGCGGTGAAAGATTCAGACCGATTTATCCGCAGACGTCAGGGCTGAACTCAAAGGCAATCGAAAAACTTGTTAAAACAGCATTTTCCGTCTGCGGCGCATTCACCGACCCACTCCCTGAAGAAATAAGAAGCAGATATTGCCTTATGGGCATTGAGCAGGCACTCCGCAACATTCATTTCCCCGAAAGCGAAGATATGCTCAGCGAAGCCCGCCGAAGGCTCATTTTTGAAGAACTGTTTCTTCTTGAACTCGGGCTTATGCGTCTTAAAACAAAGAACCGCCGTTTCACCGCTTCGGCAATGCAGAACGATTATACAGATGAATACATTTCATCACTGCCTTTTGAACTCACAAATGCACAGAGGCGTGCAATCGCCGAAGCAACACGGGATATGAATAAAAATGCTCCGATGAACCGGCTTCTTCAGGGCGACGTAGGCTCAGGCAAAACAGCGGTCAGCGCGGCGCTGATATATAACTGCATCAAAAACGGATATCAGAGCGCATTAATGGCGCCCACCGAAGTGCTTGCCGTTCAGCATTATAAAACGCTCGCAAAAATGTTTGAAAAAACAGATATAAACATTGCTCTGCTTACGGGTTCAACCCCTGCGGCAGAGAAGAAAAAAATAAAAGCATCCCTCAAGCAAGGCGAAACAGACCTTGTAATCGGAACACACGCAATAATCCAGAAAGACGTTGAGTTCAAAAATCTTGCCCTTGCCGTAACCGATGAACAGCACCGATTCGGCGTTAACCAGAGAGGAACTTTAACCTCAAAGGGAACTAATCCGCATACGCTCGTTATGTCCGCAACTCCCATTCCACGCACCCTTGCGCTGATTATTTACGGCGATCTTGACCTGAGCATTCTTGATGAAATGCCCAAGGGCAGGCAAAAAATTGACACCTTCCTTGTCAGCGGTGAAATAAGAGAGCGTGCATACGGATACGTAAAAAAACATCTTTGCGAGGGCAGGCAGGGCTACATAGTCTGCGCTCTTGTTGCCGAAAACGAAGCATCTGAGCTTACAGCCGCAACGGAGCTTTACAAAGACCTTGCAGACGGCTTTTTCAAAGGCTTCAGGGTAGGTCTGCTTCACGGCAAAATGAAACCTGCCGAGAAAAAATCGGTTATGGAATCGTTCGCATCGGGCGAAACCCGGCTTCTTGTTTCAACAACTGTTATTGAGGTTGGTATCGACGTTCCAAATGCGGTTATTATGGTTATTGAAAATGCAGAAAGATTCGGTCTTTCACAGCTTCATCAGCTCAGGGGAAGAATCGGCAGAGGAACGGAAAAATCAACCTGCATTATGATTTCAGATGCACATAACGAAGCAACCGAACACAGACTTAAAGTCCTCGCCTCAACGTCTGACGGATTCAGAATTGCCGATGAGGATTTGAAGCTCCGCGGTCCGGGCGACTTCTTCGGCGCACGCCAACACGGTTTACCCGAAATGAAAATTGCCGATATGATGACAGACGGCGAAGCAATAAGGGAAACCCATCAGGCGGCATCGTATCTGTTGCAAAAAAACCCTTCTTCTTTCCTTCGTCGTAAACTGCATAGCCGTCTTCCTTTTTTACTCCGGGATCAATAATTACAACCGGCTTATACCCGGTCTCGCTAAGCTCCTGCATCAGCTCTGACGGTTCACCATAGCGTTCCTTACAAAAAGTAAACACTTTGAATGCATCCATACAGTCAATGTCAAAATGTATCGCATCGCAAGGAATTTTGTCTTCGCGGAATCTCCGTGCCACCTCCAGAACCTCTTCACGGCTCTCATAGCTAAATCTGGATTGCTGATGTCCCAACGTCCACATCTGCGGTAGCGGGACCCTTCCCGTCATCTCTGTATAATCTTCTACAATTTCCTTTATGCTGCTTGCACCATAAAAATAGTAATTCAGATTTCCATCGTCTACACCGAAGTAGTAATACGCTTCGTTTTCCTTGCCAAAATCCCAATGAGAAAAACAAGGATTGTCCATAAAAATCCCATAGACAGCATCTTTTTTCTTTGCAATAAAGAACGGAATTGTTTTATAAAGAGTCTTGAAGCTGTCCACATGAGGCATGGGATTATCCGTATTCCACAAGTCGTAATCATATCCTTTTTTATTCAAAAAGCCGGTTCTGTCACCAAGGCCATAGAATGCACAAACGCCGTCCATCTCCTTTACCACTTGCACGGCATAGCTATCCTTTACTAAGTCCACTGCATGGCCTTCCTGCTCCAAAAAAGCCAAAGATTCTTTACTGATTGTCGGGCGAACCTTTCTGTTTCCGCGATAATCCCTACATAAAATCACTCCGTCTGCACGGTAAATATCTATCTTAAACTCATCGTATACCTTTACATACAAATCCTTCGTTTCGATAAGAACATATTCACTTTCACGAGATACGCACAACTGCGCATCCTTTATCTGCACCATATCCATTGCTTTTGACGGAATGTCTTTCATCCCATAGTTAGCGTAAATATGAAGTATTCTGTCACTAATTACTTTAATGCATGCATTTCCTCCTTCAAAAAGTAAATGCACGTTTTCCTGCTCCACGTTATAGTCTCTTAATTTTCCAAACATAATTAACTCCTGTAAATACAGGCGGTCAAATGACCGCCTGCACTATCTCATAAAGATTAATTTCCCATATATGTATTATATGCGTCATTCATAATACCAATAAATTCATCATAACCCATCTGCTCTAAGGTACTCATGTATGTTTCCCACTGCTCGGTTGCTCCGCCTTCGGTAACCCATGTTGCCTGGGTAGTAGTAACATATGAATTAATATCAGACCACAATGTTGCAAGTACATCTACCTGATCCGGTGTAAAGCTTACATTCGGGTATGCTTCTCCTGCAAACTGCTTCATCTCTTTATCTAATTCAAGCTTTGATGCATCTCCGTTTGCACCTGCATATACTACCTTGTCATTAAATCCTTCTGCAACATACTTTGGTCCAAAGTCACGAAGTGAATTGATCCATGCAAAAGTATCTGCTGAATTGCCATCGTTTGGCTCTAATACGGTATAAGTATCTCCGCTCTTTTCTACACCAACAGTACCATAGAAGGTTTCAATAGAAGCATCCTCTGTGTAGAATTTGTCTGCCCATGCAAGAAGCTTTCCGGGATCTTCACAATTTGAAGTAACCACGAACTCATATCTTGAATAGTTCCAGTGCTCAGGGTCTGAAGAAATATACTGATTTCCGTCCGGACCGGTTAATGCCGGTAATGCAACATACTGGCTTGCGTTAGCACCGAAGGTTGCATCTGCTGTCCATCCGGGAGCAACACCAACAACCGGTGTCTCTGCCATAAGTTTCGCATCTCTCATGGAAGTATCCTGTGTAAACATCTCCGGATCAATGAGTCCTTCTTCATAACAATCATGCATCCATTCAATGGCATCCTTATAGAAGTCTGCGGTAGGAATAAATACCGGTGCAGCGTCCTTTACAGTCATAAGGTATGTTCCGTCTGCTCCGATGGTTGTTCCGTATGGTAAGCAGTAGAACATTACAGAATCTGCATATCCCTGTCCGTATGGGATTTCATCGGAAGCGTCTCCGTTACCGTTTGCATCCTGATCACGGAATGCTCTCAATACATCAACAAATTCCTCATATGTAGTAGGAACTTCAAGTCCTAAATTATCCAACCATGTCTTATTAATGAATAACTGATTTGCTACGGTCGGACGACATGGCTTCTTAGCCGGAAGACCATAAATATGTCCGTCCGAAGAAGTTGCCAATGCCTTCATGGTAGGATCAGACTCCATAATCGCCTTTAAATTAGGCATATATTCATCAATGTACTCATCCAAAGCAATGAATGTACCCTGATTTGACATAATGTCAGACTCTGAAAAACAAATGGAACCCATAAATGCATCCGGTAAATCGCCGCCTGCTAATAACACTGCCTTCTGGTCACCCCAGTCTGCGTTTAAAATTGTGTTCCATTTTACGTTAATGCCAGCCTCGGCTGCTGCATTATCCGGAAATCCTTCGTGGTAAAACTCACCCCAATCTGCCCAACGAACAGTTGCCACTTCATATTCCGGTGTACCCCCATTCGTCGCATCCTGCGATGCCACAGTTCCTGCTTCCTTAGAAGTACCTGTACTTTCTGCTGTTTCCTGTGCGTTTCCGCATCCGGTAAGCATACCTGCTACCATTACTGATGCCAAAACTAAGCTGATGACTCTTTTTTTCATCATAACCTTCTCCTTTTTTCCTCTCTTTTCTATTCCTTCACTGCTCCTATCATAACACCTTGATTGAAATATTTCTGCAAAAAAGGGTATAAACACATGATAGGGAGTGTTGAAATCACAATTGAACCATATTTCATCATATCCGAAAGCTGTCTAAGCTCCTGTGCCATAGAACCTGTTGCCGCTCCCAGCAATGACTGATTGGATATCAGTATTCTTCTTAGAAGCAATTGCAACGGTTGCAGCGATTCGTTTCTGATGTAAATCAGCGCATTGAACCATGAATTCCACATTCCGACTGCAGTCCACAATCCAATAACAGCCAAAATTGCCTTTGATAGCGGAAGTGCAAAACCAAAGAAATATCGAATGGTTCCGCATCCATCAATCTGCGCCGCTTCCCATAACCCTTCCGGGAGTGACGACTTAAAAAATGTTCTGGCAACGATGATGTTGTAGGTTGAAACCGAAAACGGTAGCACCATTACCCAAAACGTATTCAACAAATGAAAATCTTTTACCACAAAATATGTAGGAATCAGACCGCCTCCCACAAACATGGGAATCAAATAAAATGCGGTAATCCATTTTTTACCCACCATGTCACTACGCGACATTGCAAACCCTGCAGGAATATTCACTGCTAACGCTATTAACGTACCTACCAAAGTGTACAATATCGTATTGCCGTAGCTGGTCCATATGGTTGACTGTTTAAACAGCTCGCGGTATCCGTCCAAAACAATTGTCTGTGGCCATATCCACACCTTTCCGCTGGCCACATCTGCCGGATTACTGAAGGATGCGATAATAATGAACCATAAGGGGTAAATAACCATTAATATCATCAGAACCGCAATGATGTGAAATACAACATTCACAATTCGGTCCTGCATTTTTCCTCTCTCTTTCATCTTCTCTTCTCCTAAAACAAACTGTTATCCGTAGTCTTTTTTGCCAATGTGTTGATTAAAATCAAGACAATAACATTAACCACCGTGTTAAACAGACCAATTGCTGTGGACAAGCTGTACTGACAACTCTGCATACCAATCTTGTACACATATGTCGAGATAATCTCACTTGAAGAACTGTTCAACGTATTCTGTAATAGAAATACCTTTTCAAATCCGATCCCCAGAAT
>JAZSBC010000164.1:0-12425 GCA_045602245.1 Acutalibacteraceae bacterium
ATCGGTTCAGCACAGAGAGTTCCCGTTCCCACAGGCTCAACAACAATTCTTGTTGCAGTTGTTAAGGGCGACAACGTTACCAAGGAAGGCATCAATGCTGCTATGAAGGCTGCTTCATCAGCATCATTCGGCTACACAGAAGAAGAACTCGTTTCAAGCGATATCATCGGTATCACTTACGGTTCACTCTTCGATGCTACTCAGACAATGGTTACAAAGATTGAAGAAGGCCTCTATCAGGTTCAGGTTGTTTCATGGTATGACAATGAAAACAGCTACACAAGCCAGATGGTTCGTACAATCAAGTACTTTGCAGAGCTTGCATAATTGAACTGAATAAATGAGAAGGGTCGGTTAATCCCGACCCTTTTTGATTATAAGGGAGGTAAACAGATGGGTCTCAAACGCATCGACAAGTTAATAGCGCTCAACTGCAACGTTTCCCGAAAAGACGCAAGAAAGCTTATAAAAGATGCCGCAGTAACGGTCAATTCAAGGGTTTGTCTGCGCGCAGAGGAGTTGGTTGACCCTGACGTTGACGATATTTCCGTAAAGGGATTTAACTTTACAGCGAAAGAACACGTCTACATTATGCTCAACAAACCGCAGGGTGTTATCAGTGCCACAACAGACCCGAAGAAAAAGACGGTTGTTGACATAATACCCGATGAGCTCAAGCGAAAAAGCCTTTTCCCTGCAGGCAGGCTTGACAGAGATACAACCGGTCTGCTAATCATAACCGATGACGGTGTATTTGCCCACAGAATAATGAGCCCTGCTCATCACGTTTATAAAACCTATCAAGCGGTTTTATCCTTCCCCATTGATGAAAACGATATAAAAAAGCTTGAAAGCGGAATAACTCTCGGCGACGGTACGGAATGTCTGCCCGCAAAAGTCAAATCTTTTGTAACCGCAGACGGTCTGCCTGCCGCCGAAATAAAAATTCGTGAAGGAAAATACCATCAGGTGAAGCGGATGTTTCACGCCCTCGGCAACAACGTTGAACAGCTAAGACGTATTCAGATAGGCTCACTCAAACTCGACTTTTCGCTTGCGGAAGGCGAATGCAGAGAGCTTTCGGAAGAAGAACTGGAGCTTGTTTTTACCGATGAAAAATAATTCAACACATCATCATTCGGATTTTTGCATAGATATATAGGAAAACGCTATGCAAAAGGAGTGGTGGTGTGTTTGTTGTTTTACGGACATCCGAAGCGCCGAAAGGCTTTTTTAAAAAAATAAAATACAATAGAAATCTTGACCTTACTCAGCCCGAAACCGTTCGGACTCAACGCGGTCTGCCTTTTTTTACACTTGATATACCCGAATCGCCGAATGACGCTCAATGGCTGAAAATATCGGAAAAATGCGGCAGATATGCCTCAAGAATCGTTGCACACAGAGGCATTTCCCTGCCCGATTACGGCGGATTAAAAAGATTCGTTCCGTCATATACAACTTCTTTGCTGAATTTCAACACAGCGCTCGATATCATAAAAAACGCAGATGCGGACCCCTATGAAATAAGCATAACCGTCACCGACAGAAACGCCGTTCACCATTCACGGATACACAAGCTTCTTCCGTTTGCATCATCGGTAAGAGTCGCAACGTCTTACCCCGAAAGATATGCCTCAGCGTGCAAAAATGCGCTTGATGAATACGGCGCATCGGTGATTCTGCGTCCGTCATATGAAGAAAGCGAAAAAAGAGATATCGTCATCTGCTGTGACGGCGGGATTTCGCCTCATATGAAATCTGCGGCGGTTTTTGCATACAAGCACTGCACAGAGGGAAAACTGCGTTTCAGCGGCAGCGGAGTGTCGCTCGCCGAAAGCCACTGCGAAATTATTCCCGATGATATAGAGACAACTGATTTTGCAGGCGCAGTGACGGAGCTTTGCGGAAGCGGCGAATATAAAAACAGTGTTTTTTCATCGCTTGTTTCAAGCTGCAATATATGCGATAACCCCACCCCCCAAACGTGCCTTAACTGCCTTGTGGACGGCAGACTGTAACAAATTTGTAACCCCTGAAAAACTTGACATAATTATATATATAATATATAATATAACAGCTAATATTTTTTGGAAATTATTTTCAAGTTAAAGGAGATATATCAAAATGGAAAAACAGACAGTCTTTACCCGTGAGGATTATAACAAACTGAGCGCTGAACTCAACAGACTTAAAACAGAGGGAAGAGACGACATTGCCGAAAAGATCAAAGAAGCACGTTCACACGGCGACCTTTCCGAAAACGCAGAATATGATGAGGCGATGAACGAACAGGCTAAAATGGAAGCCGAAATCGCCAAACTTGAAGCATCACTCCGCAACGCAAAAATCCTTGATGAAGAAGAACTCACAACCGAACAGATTCACATCGGTTCAAAGGTTAAGCTTCTCGATATGGAATACAACGAAGAAGTTGAATACAAAATCCTCGGTAAGAGCGATATCGAAAACGGCATCATTTCAGACCTTTCACCCGTTGGTTCAGCTGTTATGGGCAAGAAGGTTGGCGACGTTGCCGACGTTCACACACCCTCAGGCGCAATCATCAAAATGAAAGTTCTTGCAATTTCCAAGTAAGAGAAAGGTAAAATAACTATGGCTGAAGAAAAGATTATAAATGCTGCTCCCGAAGAGGAGCAGATGCAGGACGTTAACGAACTCAGACAAATCCGCGTTGACAAGCTTGAAGCACTTCAGGCGGCAGGCAAAGACCCGTTTCAGATTACCACTGCCGAACAGTCAATTCACAACGCTGAAATCGTTGAACGTTTCGAAGAACTTGAAAACACAGACGTTTGCATCAGCGGCCGTATGATGAGCAGAAGAGATATGGGTAAAGCAAACTTTATCGATATCAGAGACCGCAGCGGAAGAATGCAGGTTTACGTTAAGATTGACGAAATCGGCGAAGAAAACTTTGCTGAATTCAAAAAGTGGGATATCGGCGATATCGTTGAAGTTAAAGGCTTTGTTTTCAGAACAAGAAGAGGCGAAGTTTCCGTTCACGCAAAGGGAATCCGCCTTCTCACAAAGTCACTTCTCCCCCTCCCCGAGAAGTTCCACGGTCTCACCAACACCGACACACGCTACAGAAGACGTTATCTTGACCTTATTATGAACCCCGACGTCAAGGACACCTTCATCAAGCGTTCGCTTATCCTTCGTGAAATCAGAAACTACCTTGATTCGCAGGGCTTCCTTGAGGTTGAAACACCCGTTCTTGTTTCAAACGCAGGCGGCGCCGCAGCAAGACCTTTCGTAACCCACCACAACGCCCTCAACGAGGATTTCAAGCTCAGAATTTCACTTGAGCTTTATCTTAAGAGACTCATCGTAGGCGGTATGGAAAAGGTTTATGAAATCGGCAGAGTTTTCAGAAACGAAGGCGTTGACACCCGTCATAACCCCGAGTTCACCCTTATGGAACTCTATCAGGCATATACCGATTATCACGGTATGATGGACCTCACCGAGAATCTCTACCGTCACGTTGCTCAGGCAGTTCTCGGAACAACAACTATTTCATACAACGGCGTTGAGATGGATCTCGGCAAGCCTTTTGAGCGCATCACAATGGTTGATGCCGTCAAGAAATACGCAGGCATCGACTGGAACGAGGTTGAAACTCTCGATGACGCAAGAGCGCTTGCTGATAAGCATCACGTTGAATACGAAAAGAGACACGGCAAGGGCGATATTCTTGCTCTCTTCTTTGAAGAATTTGCTGAAGAACATCTTATTCAGCCCACTTTCGTTATGGATCATCCCATCGAAATCTCACCCCTTACCAAGAAAAAGCCCGAAGACCCCAACTTTGTTGAGCGTTTCGAGTTCTTTATGAACGGCTGGGAAATGGCAAACGCATATTCAGAGCTTAACGACCCCATCGACCAGAGAGAACGTTTCAAAGCTCAGGAAGCTCTCCTTGCTCAGGGCGACGATGAAGCCAACACAACAGACGAAGACTTCCTTATGGCTCTTGAATACGGTATGCCCCCCACAGGCGGCATCGGCTTCGGCATAGACAGAATGTGTATGCTTCTTACCGACTCGCAGGCAATCAGAGATGTTCTTCTCTTCCCCACAATGAAGAGCATTGACTGATATGAAAATATCCGTTGCGCTCGCCGCCTATAAAGGCGAGCAATATATCGCCGAGCAGCTTGAATCCATCATAAAGCAGCTCGGAGAAAACGATGAAATCATCGTGTGTGACGATTATCCGCAAGGTGATACCCGCGGCGTCGTTCAGAAGTATATAAACCAAGATAAAAGAATCAGATATATTGAGGGCGAGGGCAAGGGTGTTGTCAGGAACTTTGAAAATGCCCTTAAAGCCTGCTCGGGAGACGTTATCTTCCTTTGTGACCAGGACGACGTCTGGCTCCCCGATAAAGTAAGCTGTGTTATGGCTGAAATTGAAAAGGTGCGGATATCGTGCTTCACGACGCATCGGTAACCGACGGCGCTCTCAATATAACCGAGCCTTCATTTTTTGCAATACACAAATCGAATGTTGACTATAAGAGCAATCTTATCAGGAACACCTTTGTGGGCTGCTGTATGGCGTTCACAAAGCAGGTTATGCTCGACACAACCCCTTTCCCCGAGGGGCTGCCGATGCACGATTGGTGGATAGCTCTTGCCGCTATCAAAAAGGGATACAAAGCCGTTCTTCTTGAAAAGCCGCTCATTCTGTGGCGCAGACACGGCGGCAACGTAACCGGCGGCAAAACGAGCTTTATGCAGAAAATAAAATGGAGAGCAAAAATGATTCTGTCTTTGGCAAGGATAAAGTGACTTGTTCGCTTTGAATTTCCAATATGTGCCTTGGAAAGGAAAAATCAAATGAATAAAACCGTAACCGGTTGTATCGTGACTTACAACAATATGTCAACCATCGACAATGCCGTAAGTTCACTTTTAAAATATACCGAAGCTCCCTTCCGCCTTTACGTTGTTGACAACGGTTCAACAGACGGAACGGTTGAGCATATAGAAAAAAATTATCCGCAGGTAACTTTAATCAGAAGCGGCGGAAATATCGGCTTCGGCAAAGCTCATAATATCATTATGGACAAACTCGATTCCGATTACCACGTTGTAATCAATCCCGATATCATCATAAGAGACGACGTTATTTCAAAACTTTCTGCGTTTCTTGATGAAAACGAAGATATCGGTATGGCGTCGCCCGAAATCCGCTTCCCCGACGGAAGGCTCCAGATTCTCGGTAAACGCGCCCCTACCCTCCGCTATCTTGTTGCCAGCAGAATGAGAGGCGGCGGCGAGCCGGGCAAAACCCTCAGGGAATACGCCATGCTTGATTGCGACCTTTCAAAACCCATTGATATTCAGAACGCTACGGGCTGCTTTATGTTCATAAGAACAAAGCTTTTCAAAGAACTCGGCGGTTTCGACAAGCGTTATTTTATGTATTTTGAAGACAGCGACCTCACGCGTTCCGTTAACCGCAGCAGCCGCACCGTTTATTATCCCGGTGCAACGGTTTATCACGAATGGGGCCGTGAATCAAAAAAGAAATTCAAACTCAAACTCGTTCAGATAAACTCTATGATAAACTATTTCCTGAAATGGAGTTTCAAATGAGTTGCGGGAGCTGAAGGCTATGAAATATCTTAAAAATTTTTATAAATACAGATATCTGCTTTTTGAGATAGTGCGCAAAAACATAAAACTGCAGTACAGAAACTCCGTTCTCGGTATGTTCTGGACATTTTTGCAGCCGCTTTTGACAACTATTGTGCTTGTTCTCATATTTGACGGCGTTTTCGGCAGAAAAGACCCGTCCCTTGTAAACTACCCCATATTTCTGCTCTGCGGCCGTCTTATATTTGAGTTTTACACTCAGTCTACAAAAAGAGCAATGCGTTCAATAAGACTCAGTGCATCGGTTATAAAGAAAGTTTATGTTCCGAAATATATGTATCCGCTTTCAAACGTTATGTCAAACTTTGTAACCTTCCTGATTTCACTTGTTGTTCTTGTTTGTTTTATTGTTTATTTCTACTTTTTCTCAAATCAGCCTCCGCATATAACACCTTATATATTCCTTTCGTTTGTGCCCGTCGTCATTCTTCTTATTCTCAGCCTCGGCGTGGGTCTTATTCTCTGCACACTTGAAGTTTTCTTCAAGGATATTGAATATCTATATGAGGTGTTCTGCACTCTTCTGTTTTATATGACACCCATCATTTATAAGCTTGATGCTCTCAATATAAACATAAAGCCCGTAAAGATGGCGCTTATGGCAAATCCGCTTTATTCAATAATTGAAATGTTCAGGGATTGCGTGCTTTTCGGCGAAATGTTCAATACGAACCATCTTCTCTATTCGCTCGCATTCAGCCTTGCAACTCTCCTTATCGGCTTCTTTGTGTTCTATAAAAAACAGGATAAGTTCATTCTTCATATTTAAGAAAGGGGGCTTCCTTATGGGCAAACCTGCCATTGTTGTTGAAAATATGAGCATGATGTTCAACCTTAATCAGGAAAAGGTAGACAACATAAAAGAATATTTCATAAAACTTGTAACAAGAAAGCTCCGCTTCACTGAATTCTGGGCGCTCAACGATATTTCGTTCACCGTTGAAAAGGGCGACAGAGTAGGCGTTCTCGGCTTTAACGGCGCAGGCAAATCAACCCTGCTCAAGGTTATTTCAGGCGTTCTCAAGCCCACCAAAGGCACCGTTAAGGTCAACGGCGTTATCGCTCCGATGCTTGAACTCGGCGCAGGCTTTGATATGAACTACTCAGGCAAAGAAAACATCTACCTCTACGGTGCAACAATGGGTTATTCCAGAAAATTCATTGATGAAAAATACGATGAAATCGTTGCATTTTCAGAGCTTGAAGATTTTATAAACGTTCCCGTAAAGAACTATTCTTCGGGTATGAGGGCAAGGCTCGGCTTTGCGATTGCAACCGCCGTTCAGCCTGAAATACTCATTCTTGACGAAGTTCTTTCCGTAGGCGATGCAAAATTCCGAATGAAGAGCGAAGCGAAAATACGCTCAATGTTCGACAAAGGAATAACCGTTCTTTTCGTTTCTCATAACACCAATCAGGTGCTTAACATCTGCAACAAAGCGATAATCCTTGAGAAAGGCAGAATCATCGCTCAAGGCAACGCAAGAGAAGTTTGCGCAAAATACAACGAAATGGTTAAAGGTAATTAATTATGGTATTTGCAGCAGTTTTTGCAGGCGGTATCGGCAGCCGTATGGGTAATTCGGATACTCCCAAGCAGTATCTCGACCTCGGCACAAGACCCGTTATAATTCACACAATCGAAAAGTTCTTTGTTAATAACAGAATAGACGAAATTCTTGTTCTCTGCCCCAAATCATGGGTTGCTCACACCAATGCGCTCATAAAGAAATATCTTCCCGAAGGCAAGAAGATAACCGTTATCCCCGGCGGTGAAACAAGAAACGGCACTCTTGAAAATGCGATTGCATTTATCGAAGAGAATTACGAAACGGATGAAGATACCGTTATCGTAACTCACGATGCGGTAAGGCCTTTCCTTACCCACAGAATCATTGAAGAAAACGTTGATGCCGCATTGAAATACGGCGCTTGCGATACCGTTATCCCCGCAACGGACACAATCGTTGAAAGCGCAGACGGCAAAATGATTTCCTCAATCCCTGACAGAACAAGAATGTTTCAGGGTCAGACTCCGCAGTCTTTCCGTTTGAAGGAACTCGAGAGAGTTCTTTCTTCCCTCACGCAGGAAGAAAAGGCGATTCTGACGGATGCCTGCAAGATTTTCTCGATAAAAAACAAGGATGTGTTTATGGTTGACGGCGAAGTTTTCAACATCAAAATCACATATCCTTATGATTTGAAAGTTGCACACACTCTGCTGAA
Organism: Acutalibacteraceae bacterium; assembly: GCA_045602245.1. Lineage (GTDB taxonomy): Bacteria > Bacillota > Clostridia > Oscillospirales > Acutalibacteraceae > CAG-177. Next base: position 7,918 of record JAZSBC010000164.1, read on the forward strand.
AGGCAAGGATTCAGATGATTAATTCAGTTTACAGATTAATCGCTCCCGGTATGATAGAGGTTGCCTGCACACAGCCAGATATCAAAAGCAGCGTTATTCTCCGCCCCGAATATCTCTCAATATGCAAGGCGGACCAGCGCTATTATCTCGGCAACAGAAGCGGCGACGTTCTCAAAGCAAAGCTTCCCATGGCGCTCATTCACGAATGCGTTGCAAGAGTTGTTTTTGACCCTACGGGCAATTTCAAAGCGGGCGAGCTTGTTGTTCCCGTTCCCAATATTCCGACGGAAAACGATGATATAGTTGCCGAAAACTACCGTTCCTCAAGCTATTTCTGCTCAAGCGGACACGACGGTTTTCTGAGGGACTATATTGATATGCCTGCAGACCGCCTTGTGAGGGTTCCCGAAGGGGTTGACCTGAGAATAGCATCTTTTACCGAGCTTATCAGCGTTGCCGTTCACGCGGTTTCGCGCTTTGAAAAGTTTGCTCATTCAAGAAAAGACGTTATCGGCGTATGGGGTGACGGCAACGTAGGTTTCATAACCGCGCTCGTTATCAAAGCCCTCTACCCCGATTCAAAGCTTCTGGTATTCGGCACCGTATACGATAAGCTTGCTTATTTTTCGTTTGCAGACGGCGTATATAACGTTGACCGTATACCCGAGGGTGTCAGAGTTGACCATGCATTCGAATGTGTGGGCGGCGAGGGTTCAAGATTTGCACTCGCTCAGATTGTTGAAATGATTAATCCGGAAGGCTCGATAGGTCTTATGGGTGTTAGCGAAAGATACGTTGATATCAACACAAGAGACGTTCTTGAAAAAGGTCTTTCACTTTTCGGCTCAAGCCGAAGCGGCATTGAAGATTTTCAGCGCACAATGGATTTACTCGCATCTCATCCCGACCTTACCGCGCATCTTGAAAATATCATCGGCAGTGTTGTGAATATCAGAACGGTTTCGGATATTCACAAAGCATTTGCTCAGGATATCAGCCGCCATTTCGGCAAAACCGTTCTCAAATGGGATAAATAAATTATGAAAAGATTTTTTTATGCGTTATATGCTCTGTTTTTCAACCTGAGCCGTATTCTGCCCGTTAAAGAAAACAGAATCGCATTTGTTGCTCCCCATAACGGCGGCAACAAGGATTCTTTGGGCACATTGCGTACTTATGCCGAGAAAAACGGCGGCTATGACATCGTTACAATCTCAACAAGAGATCTTATAATTGACAAAACAAATCTTATATCATCCTGCCTCAAAGCGGCGGGATTTTTCACTTTGAAGGCAAAAGCGCTTGCAACCTCAAAGTACGTTTTTCTCAACGATAATTTTATGCCCATGGCAAAGCTGAAATTCAGCAAAAAAGCTGTTATAACCCAGCTCTGGCACGCAGAGGGTGCGTTCAAAAAGTTCGGTCTTTCGGCACCGCTTACCGACGACGTGAGAGAACGTGAGAAAAAATGCTCCGCAAACCTTACATATATCGTTTGTTCTTCAAAAAACGTTGCTCCGATTTATGCGGAAGCCTTCGGCGTTGATGAGAGCAAAATTCTTTCTCTCGGTGCGCCGAGAATTGATTCACTTCTGTGCAAAAGAGATATTTCGGCTTTGAGAAATGAATTTGACGGCAAATATCCCGAATGCAAGGGCAAAAAGCTTATCCTCTATGCTCCCACCTTCCGAGATGACCCCGAAACCGATAAAAACCTTGTTAAAATGATTGATATGGAAGCTTTCAGCCGTGAACTCGGCGATGAATACAAGCTCCTTATCAAACTTCATCCGCAGATTCATTCGGGCGAACCCGTTGAAGGCACCGTTGACGTTACAAACGGTAACGATATAGGCGATTTAACCCTTATCAGCGATATTCTTATAACCGATTACTCTTCGGTTTGTATGGATTTTGCACTGCTCTCAAAGCCCTGCATATTCTTTGCGTTTGATCTTGAAGAATATGAGAAAGAGCGCTCTTTCTATTTTGATTACGAAAGCTACGTGCCGGGCGTTGTTGCAAAAAATTTCAAGCAGGTTATTGAAGCAATAAAAGCTCCTCAAAACAGCAAAGATAAACTCCTTGAATTCAGAAATTTCAATTTTGATTATATTGATTGCAACAACACAAAACGCATTTTTGACAGCATAATTTCAAACGAAAAAAAATAAAAAATTTCTTCAAAAAAGTGTTGACTTTTCAAATAAACTGTGTATAATATATATCCGTAGCCCACATCTACGAGTTACATTGGGGAATAGTGTAACGGTAGCACGACAGACTCTGACTCTGTTTGTTGGGGTTCGAATCCCTATTCCCCAGCCAAAAAACCTCGTTCTTTGAACGAGGTTTTTCTTTTCAGGAGTTGATAATTATGTCTGAACCGAAAACAATCCCTGACGGTAAATACCGCGTTATAAAAATCGGTAAAGATGCCGTGTACGAGATTATGCGCGAATATTTCAAGGACAACCTTGAAGCTTTTTTTGAGATATCTGACAGCACAACCGCGGTTACAAGCTTTGATATTGACTGGAATAAGGGCGAGTTTATCTGCATTGCAAGAAATGAACTGTCCGAAAATGAACATCTTCAATTTGATATTGATACTCAAAAGCTGTTTGCAAAGCTTGAACACACAACCGACACTGTATTCAGCAACAACCGTTACGTTGAACTTTCAAAATCAGATATTGACAATTTATAATTTTCAAAGCATCCTTTGTTGATGCTTTTTCATTTATATGTGATATAATAACAACAATTACTCACTCTACCGCAGGTTGATATCTCCCCACTCAACCGACGGTGTGTGGATTATCTGAAAAATTTTATTTATACTGTAAGCGAAAGGAGGCAGCCGATGGACCAGATAAAAATCGGAAAATTCATTGCCGAACGCAGGAAGAAAGCAAACCTGACTCAAATGCAGTTGGCAGAAAAGCTGAACATCACCGACAGAGCAGTTTCAAAATGGGAAACAGGCAAATCTCTGCCCGACTCGTCCATTATGCTCGAACTCTGTGAAATTCTCGAAATTACAGTAAACGATTTATTAAGTGGGGAGGTAATTACAATGGATAATTACAACAAAGAAATGGAAAACAACTTGCTTGAAATGGTGAAACAAAAGGAAAAATCCGATAAAACACTGCTTGCTATGGAAGTGATTCTCGGTTCGCTGTGTATGACAGTATTTTTTGCCCTAATAATGGTCGCTTCGTTGGTTACAATGGAGGATTGGCTCAGAATACTGCTCATCTTAATCGGATTTGCTCCGCTTCTTATTGCCACACCGTTTATGCTGCGTATTGAACAGAAAGCAGGATACTATAAGTGCCAAAAATGCGGACACCGTTATATTCCGAAATACAGCAGCGTTTTTTTGGCTATGCATATGGGCAGAACAAGATATATGAAATGCCCCGAGTGCGGCAAAAAGTCCTGGCAGAAAAAAGTAATAAGCAAATAACAATCATAAAGCATCCTTCGGGGTGCTTTTTATTTTGCAAAACATCTTTTCAACGGTACAAATTGCTGATATAATATTTTTATCAAGCAGAAAGGATGATATCTTATGAAAGAAATCTTTTTATCCAACATTCCCGCAAGCGTTGCGGTTATCGGCCTTGTTTTATACTTTTTCGGTATGGCAATTGTTTTTATCTTAAATCCTATAAAAAATGCAGAAAGCTTTTCCGTTAAGCCCGTTGATAATGCAGGCAAAACAGAAATCCGCGTTTATTACGGCGGCATTTCATTCGCTCTCGGCGCATTCCTTCTTTATCTCACAATCGCCCTCAAAACCCCCGTTTATTCTCTTGTCGGCGGTCTGTTCTTTGCAACAACGGTTCTTGTTACAAGAACTTTTTTCCTCTGCATTGACAAAGGCTGGAAATGCCCCTATACAAAGCTTGCGATTCCTGCAGAATCAGCTTTCGTTATCGCTCTTTGGGTCTGTTTCTTCCTTTCAAAACAATTATACTGATGGAGTTTTGCTATGAATAACCACCGTTGGCAAGGAAATTGGATATCTGCCGATATGACGGTCAATGACCGTTTTGCACCCATTTTCAAAAAAGAAATCAGCATTTCAAAACAGATTGAAAAGGCTGAAATATATATTTGCGGTCTGGGACTTTACGAACTGAAAGTCAACGGTATTTTACCTGATGACAGCGTACTCAATCCGCCTCATACTCAGTATTCTCAAACCGTTCTGTACAGAAATTTTGATATAAAAAAACTCCTTGAAATCGGGCAGAATCAGATCACGGTTGAACTCGGCAACAGCTTTTTCAATGAAACAACCTATGTGTGGGATTGGCAGAAAGCTTCGTGGAGATCTGCTCCGAAGCTTATCGCCGATTTGACAATTACATATTCCGATTCAAGAAAAGAAACCGTTTCAACCGATGATTCATGGCTTGTTACCCTTGATGGTCCCGTTATCAAAAACAGTATTTACTACGGTGAAACACACGATCTGAGGCGAACGGATTTTT
>JAZSBC010000165.1:0-23541 GCA_045602245.1 Acutalibacteraceae bacterium
TTGAATATTTCACCGTTGACGGTGCAGTTAAGGCTGGCATTGAGGCAACAGATGAAAAAACACATCCTCTTTATGAAAAGCTTCTCATAAATCAGTTCCACGATATTCTTCCCGGTACCTGCATCCCCGATGCACACGAACTTTCACTTGAAGAAACGGGTTGGGTAATTGAAACTGCGAACAAGAATATTGCAAACGCAGTCAGCGGCGAAGGTGATTTTGTAACAGTTACAAATACACTTTCATTTGACAGAAACGACCCCATCTTCCTTGAATGCGAAGCAGGTCTTGTTGCCGATTGTGACTGCAAGCAGCAGGCTTATACTAACCTTGACGGTAAGAATATCCTTATCATCAGCGGTCTTACCGTTCCCGCATTTTCAACGGTTAAGATTAATCTTGTTAAGGGTACTGCATCTGCTGAAAGCGAAATTACCCTTAACGGCGATAAGATGTCAACTCCGTTTGCAGATATCACGTTCGACGCAAAGGGCTATATCTCATCATTCGTTGATAAGAGAATGAACAGAGAGCTTTGCGGCGGAGAATATCCTCTCAATACTTTCCTTATGGCAGAAGACCTTCCTGCACATTGGGATAACTGGGACGTTGATGCTGACCTCGAATGCAAATTTGCCGATAATTCCGTTCTCCTCAGCAGAGAGGTTGTTTCTCAGGGCGCGGCAGCGGTTATTATCAGAAGCAAATATGCAATTTCAAAGAAATCAACCGTAACTCAGGATGCAATTTACTTTGCGGACAGCGCAGAAATCCGCTATGATACACTTATGGATTGGCAGGATAACCACCGCTTCCTCAAGGCTGCGTTTGATACTTCAATTCACAGCGATTTTGCACGCTTTGAAATTCAGTACGGCAATGTTCTCAGACCCACAACCCGTAACAACTCAATCGAAAAGGCAAAGTTTGAGGTTGTTAACCATAAGTATACAGACCTTTCGGAAACACGCTGCGGCGTTGCAATTCTCAACGACGGCAAGTATGCAATCAGCGTTGAGGGCGGCAATATGCGTCTTTCGCTCCATAAGGGCGGCACAAGACCTGATTTCAACGGCGACAGAGGTCTTCACAGAACGGCTTATTCATTCCTTCCCCATATAGGCGGCTTCTCGGCAGAGACTGTTATCAAGCCTGCTTATGAGATGAATATCCCCGTTGTGGCAGGTAAGGGTGAGTTTGAAGCAACAGCGTTTGTTCTTCCCAAGGCAGAAAACGTTATCGTTGAGGTTATCAAACCTTGCGAAGACGGCGAGAAGGCATTCATTGCCCGCCTTTATGAAGCTGAGGGTACATACACAAGCTGCCCCGTTGAGTTCTTTGCAGGCGCAAAGAAGGTTGAAATCACAAATATGCTTGAAGAAGTTCAGTGCGAGCTTAACGCAAACGAACTCTCGTTCAAGCCCTTCGAAATCAAGACTCTCAAGATTTCTTATTAAGGTGTGATAAACGTTGAAAACATTTGAATTAAAGCTTAAGAACGACGGCGTAACGCTTACCGTCTATCTTCCCGATGCTTCAAGAGAAATGCCGCGAATGGCAATAAGACCCGGTATACTCGTTATTCCCGGCGGAGGATACCATATGTGTTCAGACAGAGAAGCTGAGCCTATAGCTCTTGCATTTGCATCAAAGGGCTTTGCGGCGTTTGTGCTCCGCTATACCGTCGGTTCGGGCAAGTGCTTTGAAATGCCTTTTGCAGATGTTAACGAGGCGATGGAGATTATCCACGCAAACGCAGAGGAATGGGCAGTCAACAAAGAAAAAATTGCTTCAATCGGATTTTCCGCAGGCGGTCATCTTTGCGCCGCGCTTTCAACAATGGGCAATATCCGCCCGAATGCAAGCATTCTGGTTTATCCCTGCATTCTTGAATCAATCAGCAAGATACTTGCTTTTCCCGTGCCTTCGCTTGAGGATAAGGTTGATGAAAATACCCCTGCAACGTTTATTACCGCCGCTTTCGAAGATACCTGCGTACCCATAAAGAATTCAATCGCTTATGCGGCGGCTCTTGAAAATGCAGGCGTACCCTTTGAAATTCATATTTTCGAAAAGGGATATCACGGCTATTCTCTTGCCGATTGCACAGTTTATTCAAAAGCCGAGGAAGAATACTGTGCGCATCTTCAGTGCTGGTTTGACCTTTGCATAAAATGGCTTAACAAGAGATTTGAAACTTAAAAACTTAACCCCTCTGTCAGTTACGGCAGAGGGGTTGTTTTTATCCTATTGTAATTTTTGTATCTTTGTCAAAAAAATATGCCGAGGAGCTTTTGAATGCAAGCTTCACGCAGTTGCCGTTGCAGATTTTTTCATCTGTTTTTATTCGTGCAATGCATCTTTTTCCGTCAAGGTCAAAATAAATATTCGTTTCGCTGCCCGTCATTTCTGCAATCTCCGTTTTAACCGTCATCAGACAGCAGTCTTTCTCTTTTTTTGCCTCATCGGCAGAGAGAAAATGCTCGGGGCGTATGCCCATAACAATATCCTTGCCGATATAATCTTCAAGAAATTCTCTTTTGGATTTCGGGGCAGGTATTTCATAGCCCGAAAAAAGAATTTTCATGCCGTTATCATCAACAACCGAAGCGTTTATGAAATTCATCTGCGGAGAGCCTATGAACCCTGCAACAAACATATTGGCAGGTTCGTTATAAAGCATCTGCGGAGTGTCAAACTGCTGAATAACACCTTTATCCATAACAACAATTCTGTCAGCCATCGTCATCGCTTCTGTCTGATCGTGAGTAACGTAGACGAAGGTCGTTTGTAATTTCCGGTGAAGCGAAGTTATCTGACTTCTCATTTCCGTTCTCAGTTTTGCATCGAGATTTGAAAGCGGTTCATCGAGCAAAAAAACTTTCGGGTTTCTCACCATTGCTCTTCCCAAAGCAACTCTCTGCCGCTGACCGCCTGAAAGCGCACGCGGTTTTCGGTTAAGATAAGGCTCGATATCGAGTATCTTTGCCGCCCACGTTACTTTTTTGTCTATTTCATCCTTCGGCATTTTTTTCAGCTTCAGAGCAAATGCCATATTCTTATATACCGTCATATGAGGATAAAGCGCATAGCTTTGAAACACCATCGCAATATCTCTGTCTTTCGGCGGAACGTCATTGACCTTTTTGTTGTCTATATAAAGCTCGCCTGACGTGATATCCTCAAGCCCTGCTATCATTCGCAGTGTTGTGGATTTTCCGCAGCCTGAAGGACCTACAAGCACAATGAATTCCTTGTCTGCTATTTCAAGGGAAAGGTTGGGTATAACGGTCACTTTGCCGTTATCAAAGGATTTTACAACGTCCCTGAATTTTATTGTTGCCATAGTTACCCCTTAACCGCGCCTGCCACAACGCCTTTGATAATATATTTCTGGCAGAAAAGATAGAAAATAATAATCGGCAGAATTGTAAGAACAAGCATTGCCATAAGCGCTCCCATATCCTTGTTGCCGTAGCCGCCCGTCAAAGCCATCTGAACGGCAACGGGCAGTGTTCTGCTTTTGCCGGAACCGAGAACAAGATAGGGGAGAAGGTAGTCGTTCCATATCCACATTGCGTTGAGAATTGCAACGGTTATTGCCGTTGGCTTAAGAATTGGAAAAACTACAAGAAAAAACGTTTTTATAGGGTTGCAGCCGTCAATGGTTGCAGCCTCTTCAATTTCCTGCGGTATGCTCCTTACAAATCCGCTGAACATAAAAACAGAAAGCCCTGCGCCGAAACCGACGTATATCAGAATAATGCCCAAACGGTTATTGAGATTCAGTTCATAGGCAAAATAGGTCATTGTATACATAACCATCTGAAACGGCACTATCATACTGAAAACAAAAAGATAATAAATAATTTTAGTGAATTTGTTCTTTATTCTTACTATATACCACGCTGTCATCGAGGTGAGAAGCACTGTTCCGATAACCGAAAAAACGGTTATGAAAACGGAATTGACAAATGCCTGAAGAAAATCGGACTGAGTAAAGCCTTTTATGAAATTCTCAAAACCTGCGTATGCTTCACCCACTGGAAGGGAAAACGGAGAATCCGATATATAGAAATTGCTTTTGACGGAGTTCAGAAGAATGATGAAAATCGGAGCGAGGAACAGAAACGCAAGCAAAACAAGAAGAATATAAATAAATATATTTTTGGCTTTCATCAATGGTCAACCTCCTTTTGCCTGGTTGCCCGAAGCTGAATGAACGCAATAACTGCAACAAGAATAAAAAATATAACTGCTTTTGCTTGACCCATGCCGTGCCACTGCGCAAGCTTAAGCCCCGTGTGGTCATAGAACGTTTTATATATATCTAGCGCAAGCAGTGAGGTTTCGGCTGATTTGCCGTTGAGCGCAAGGTTCTGGTCAAACAGCTTGAATGCGTTTGTGAGAGTAAGAAAAGTGCAGATTGTAACAGACGGCATAACCATCGGGATTGTGATATGAAACAGCGACTGTGAAGGCGATGCGCCGTCGATAGCGGCGGCTTCGTGAAGATAATCGGGGATGTTCTGAATTCCCGCAATATAAATTATCATCATATATCCTATGAGCTGCCAGTTCATCAGCACAACGAGACCCCAGAATCCGTATTCGGGTTTATAGGTTATATCAACGCCGAAATATCCGAGAATTCCGTTGATTATCAGGCTCCATATATGACCGAGAACGATGCCGCCGATAAGATTCGGCATAAAAAACACCGTTCTGAAAATGTTTGTTCCTTTAAGACCCTTTGTCAGAAGCAAAGCAATAGTAAATGCGATGAGATTCACCGTTATGACCGATACAACAGTAAATTTTACCGTCAGCCACAGCGAATTCAGAAACGTTTTGTCGCTCGTGAAGATTCTTATATAGTTTGCAAGCCCTACCCACTCGCTGCTGTTTACCGTTCTGAATTCCGTGAACGACAGATAAACGCCTGTTATAAACGGAACAAGAAATGAAACGGCAAACGCAACGAGGGTAGGTAAAAGAAAAACGGGAAAATATTTTTTCAGCGTCTTCTGCATTCAATCAACTCCAGGGAAATTCAATACGCTTTAGTTATTCCCCGAATTCGTTTTTCCATTCGTCAACGGCAGTCTTTTTGACGTCGTTCCAGCTCATTGATCCCTGAGCATATTTCAAAAGCGACGTGCCGAGCATATCCTTATAATTCGGGCTTGGGAAAACGGTGAAATTCCAGGGAATATTTGAAATTCCGTCTGTGTTCATCCATCGGATAACTTCCCTTGCGAGAGGGTCGTCAGGCTCTTCACCCTGAGAAAACGTATCGAAAGGAGCGATGAAGCCGAGTTCGTCGGTAACAAACTTTTTGCCCGTTTCGGAGCTGAAAAGCCAATAAAGAAAATCGGAAGCCGCTTTTTGTTCATTTTTGCTTGCTTTTGAGTTTATACAGATATAGTTTTCTGTACCGATGCAGATGCCCGTATTTTCTTCGCCGTCTATTCCCATATAAATCGGCATAAACTTAATGTCATACGCAGAAACGGTGTTGCCCGTTGCGCCGAGAATCTGCGATGCTCCCCAGTTGCCGTTTTGCACCATTGCACACTTGCCGAGCGCAAATTCCGCCATTGATGAAGTGACGTCAACCGTGCCGAGTTGTTTTTTATCGGTGGTTGAATTATTGATATAAAGGTCAAAAATATTTTTGTAGTTTTCGGAATATCTGAAATCTATTGTTTTGTATCCGTCGCCCGTAAGGTCAACGTTTTTGCTCTGAAATTCAAGTGTCACGGGGATATTCATAAGATGGGTCTGCCATCGCCAGTCTTCGCCCGTTTTGAGCGACGTTGCGGCAAAAACGCCCTCAATGCCGAGTTTATCCCTGTTTGCCTGCATATCTTCAACAACTGCTTTGAGAGTTGAATAATTCTTGATTTCATCGGCAGATGAGACGTTTGTTTTCTTTTCGGGGAGTGCAAAATATTTATCGAGTATTTTTTTGTTATAGATAATTCCGTAGCCCTCAACAACGTAAGGGATTGCGTAAACGTTGCCGCCCGATGTGATTGCAAGCGATTTATCGGTAAGATGCTTATAAAGCTCAGTATCCGAAAGATCTGCACAGTAATCCGCCCAGGAAGCGTAGCCTATCGGTCCGTTAACCTGAAAAAGAGTCGGAGCTTCATCGGTTGCCATTCGCGCCGTCAGTGTCGATTCATAGGTGCCTGACGCCGCTGTTTCAACAACGAGCTTTATGCCTGTTTCTTTTTCATAGGCATCGGCAATGCGTTCATAGACTTCGGCAATTTCGGGCTTGAAGTTGAGATAACGTATTTCTTTAACCGCAGCAGGTGTGTTGCTGCCTGAATTGTTCGTTTCCTTTTTGTTGCAGCCTGCGAAAAGGCTTGTTATCATTATTGCAGAAAGAAAAACAGAAATTATTTTTTTCATTATTATCCTCCGTATTTTTTGATGTGATTATTATGCACCTTAAAATACGGAATAATACAAAAAGTCACCGCAGATTGCTCTGCAGTGACTTCGTTTTTTTAATAAATATAATTTTTGGGGTTCTGTGTTTCGCCTTTGTAGATAACCTCAAAGTGAAGATGCGGACCCGTTGAGTTGCCCGTTGAGCCAACCTTACCGATGGTCTGACCTGCTTCAACGTAGTCGCCGACCGAAACGGTTATTGAACCCTTGACCATATGGGCATATCGCGTTTTATAACCGTTGCCGTGGTTTATAAGCACCATATTGCCGTAGCCCGAACTGCTTCGCTGAACAACTTCAACTCTGCCGCTCTGCGATGCAATAACGGGAGTGCCGAGAGCGCCGCCGCCACCTCTGATAAGGTCGATGCCGTTGTGCCAGCCGCTGCTTCTCCAACCGTAAGGCGAACTGACGCTGTGACAGCTCGGTGCAGGCCAAAGGAAGCCCTTATCCGATGCTTCGCCGATATATACGCCGCCGTAAGACGTTTTTGTGCCGACGGTTACGATTTCGTCAACAGGCTCAACGATTGTTTCGTATGAATACTCGGTGTCGTCAAGCTCTCCGTCAATGTATATCTGAGTTTTTGTTACTCTCTCGCTGCCGTTGACACCCTTCTGTATAACGTCTCTGTAGCCGCTGTATTTGGTTGCGTCGCGTCTTTTTATTGTGTCATATTCGATATCTCTTATCGAAGTTGTGGTAACGATTTTTCGTATTCTTACAATCTTATCCTCACCCGTAAGAAGCTCGGCAATCTGCGACGCATCCCACATAACGCTTTCATCGTCGCGATAAAGACCCTGAACGTAGTCGATTGTTTCCGCAAAGCCGACCACGTAGCCGTTAAGCTCGGCATCTGCTTCATAAGGCTCAAGAATATCATAGAAAACGGTTTTTGCATCAGCCTCGTTTTTAACTGCGCAGATAAATTCTCCGTCAACGTAAATTCCGCAGGCGTGGGTCAGGTTATCAACCGAGTTCTCGATTATTTTATCCGATAATGCCCTCGCATCGTTGAGCTTGTCAACGGATACGATGCTGAGATTATACTCTGCTCTGAGGTTGGATGCAGATGAAACAGGGGAAGGCTCGCTTTCTGTTTTGTCAGAGGTGTATGCACCCGTGCTGAGTCTGTCTTTAACAAGTTCTTTTGCTTCAATATAAACCGCTTCGTCGCTTATATATCCTATGCTTTTATCGTTATATATAACCTCAAGCGCAAACGTAACGTTGTTCCAATAGTTGATCGTCATCAGAAACACCGCAATCGCGCCGAGCGGCATAAGAAGGTTTATTCCCGTTTTGATAAGCTTGCTGTGGCGTATGAATGCCTGCCTGATATAATGGATTATAACCGACGGCAGGGTGAAAGGTTTTTTAAACGCTTTTTTTATTGATTTGAGCGCACGCTTTATTTCTCTTCTGAAATTTACCGCTTCGCCTATCGTTGCCCTAACAGTCTTAACGGCTTTTCTTTTGGTGCTTTCGGTTGCCCTTGAAACCGAATGGAAAACGTAGAGAACGGGTATCTTTATTATTTTGAAAACGAAAGAGAATATAACCGAAAGAACCTTGTATATTGCATCGCCGAAGCTGTAAAACAGCGCATAAACCGAGTTTGCTTCATCAATATCAAAATCAGGCTCTTTCTTTTCGCGTTTTTTGATAACTTCCTTTTTTTCGGTAGTTTCTTCGCCTGAAGTTTCAACGATTTCTTCGCTGTTGATGAGCGAATCAATGCGGTCAAGCTCATCTTTAACTGCTTCGCGCTCGTCAATCTCGGGCATAATGCTGCTTTTTGGCGTTGGGTTCTTGTCTGTTTCGGGAGCAGTGTTGCTTTTTGCAAGTTCAAGCTGAAGAGAATATCTTCTCTCTATATCCTCCTTGATTGCCTGCATCTCGAGTGCGCGTCTTTCATCGTCCTTTTTCTTCAGCTCCTGAGCGCGCTTCCGGGTTGATTTCTTAACCGGCGTTCCGTAAAGCTTGGAAAGGTCGTAAAAGCCGTCTGTTACCTCGTCGATATCCGACGCTTTCTGCGCATTTGTATTTTCAGCGTTATTAACTTTTTTGTTTTCGTCATTCATTAACAAACGCTCCGATTTGTATTTTACCTTATCTATTATAATAGAAAATCGGCATATTTACAAGAGAAAATTGAAAATATGCCGATAATTCATATTCAGTTTATATTTTGAAGAAATCTTTTCAAAGCATCCTGCCAGGAGGGCAGACGCTCAAAGCCGTTCACATCAAGCGATTTTTTTGAAAGGCGGGAATTTTCGGGTCTGACGGCAACGGATTTATATTCCGAGCTTTTTATCGGAGTGATTTTTGTGCTTTTGCCCGAATATTCCATTATAGCTTTTGCAAAATCCGCCCAGCTGCAGTAGTTTTCGTTCGTTGCGTGATACACGCCGTATTTTTCTGACGAAATCATATCGCAGAGCAGTTTTGCGAGGTCTTTTGTGTAGGTTGGTGAGCCTACCTGATCACAGACAACTTTTATTTCATCTCTTTCAGCTGCAAGCCTGAGCATTGTTTTTACGAAATTTTTTCCGTTTTCGCCGAAAACCCACGATATTCGTACAATGAAATATTTTTCGCAGATTTCTTCAACCGCTTTTTCGCCTGCAAGCTTGCTTTCACCGTAAAAATTGCAAGGGACTTTGGGGCTGTCTGTTTCGAAAGGCTCATTTCCTTCACCGCTGAAAACGTAATCGGTGCTGATATAAAGAAGCTTGATACCGTGTCTTTTGCAGGATTCTGCAAGGTTGAGAGTACCGCTGTAATTGACTTTTCGGCAAACGTCTTTTTCGCCCTCCGCAGTATCAACGTTTGTGTATGCGGCGCAATGAATAACACCGTCTGCCTTGCTTTCTGCAATGAAAGCTTCAACAGCGGCGGGATCAGTTATATCAAGCTCAGGCAAATCTGCGCCGATAGCAGTATCGCCGTTTTTCTCAAACTGAAGAATAACGTCCGAGCCGAGCTGACCTTTTGCACCCGTAACAATAATTTTCATATCAACAACCCCTGAATTTTTTTATATTTTAACATATTTTCAGCTCATTAACAATATTTTTTTCATTTTTACTGTTGCAAATGCAAAAAATGTGTTATTATATAACTACATATGATTAAGGAGCAGTATAAAATGGCATTCAAAAACATAGTAGATCTCCACACACATACCGATAATTCTTTTGACGGCAACCATTCAACAATGTTTCTTGCCGAAACAGCATTTATGAAGGGCATAAGAGCAATAGCTTTTACCGACCATCTTGAAATGGATGCCTTTTATAAGGACAATTTTGATAAAACCGCAATACAGTCTTTCTTTGAGGTTGCAAAGGCACGCTCCGCATTCAACGGCAAACTCATCATCTGCGTCGGTGCAGAGCTTGGTCAGGCTGTTTATGATAAAGCTGTTTCCGAAAAGCTCATCGAAACAATGAAATATGATTTTGTTATCGGTGCGATTCATAACCTGCCGAATATTCAGGATTTTTATTATATGGATTTAAGCGATGAAAGCATTGATTATATGAAGCTTCTTGAAGAATATTTCGAATGGGAGCTTAAGCTTGCACAGTGGGCAAAATTCGATACTCTCGCACATCTTACCTATCCTCTCAGATACATAGTCGGCAAATACGGAAAACCCGTTGATATGTCGAAGTTTGATGAAATTATCGATGAAATACTTCTCACTCTTATAAAGAATCATAAGTCGCTTGAAATCAATACCGCAGGTCTCAGGCAACCCATCGGCGTCACCTCACCCGATGAGGGAATTCTCAGGCGATATAAGGAACTTGGCGGTAAGCTGATAACAATCGGCTCTGATGCTCACTATGCCGAGCATCTCGGTGCAGGAATTGATAAAGGCTATGAGCTTGCGCTTAAATGCGGTTTCGATAAGATAGCTCTTTATCAGGACAGAACACCCACCCTTATTCCCATTGAATAAGAAAGGATGATTTGAATGAAAGTAACCGTCAGCGCATCTGCAAAAATCAATCTTTTTCTCGATATTATCGGCAGGCTTGATAACGGATATCACAGCTTGTTTATGGTTATGCAGTCTGTCGGGCTTTCTGATGAAGTTACGGTTGAGCTTTGCGAAGAAAACGGTATTTTTCTGACTTGTTCCGATGAAAGACTTCCCACGAATGAAAAAAACATTGCTCATAAAGCGGCAAAAAAATTCTGCGAAGAAGCGGGCGTTGAACCGAAAATCAGAATACACATCGAAAAGAAAATTCCGTTTGCTGCAGGGCTTGCAGGCGGAAGTGCGGATGCCGCAGCCGTTATAGTTGCTCTCGATAAACTTCTCAAAACAGAGTTTTCCCGAGAAAAATTATGCGAAATCGGGCTTTCTGTTGGCAGTGACGTTCCGTTCTGCATAGTGGGAGGCACCTGCCTTTCGCAGAATACGGGCGGTGTGCTTTCTCCGCTCAAGCCGCTTAAGGATTGCTTTATTGTTCTTGCAAAACCCGAAGCAGGCGTTTCAACCGCCGAAGCCTATGCCGCAGCGGATAACACCCATCTTTACAGACCCGACGGTATGAGGATGCTCGATGCTTGTGAAAAGGGTGATTTCGAGCTTATATGCAAATATGCAGGTAACGTTTTTGAGCAGGTTATCGAAGTGCCTGAAAGGGTTGAATTCAAAAGAATAATGCGCAAACACGGCGCATCGCTCTGCCAGATGAGCGGAAGCGGACCTACTGTTTTTGCTCTTTTTGACGATAAAGTCTCTGCCGAAAACTGCGCATCCGAGCTCAAAGAAATCTGCAACGATGTTTTTGTTACCGTACCCGTCAAAAACGGAATTTATTTTGAATAGAATATACAAAAGGCTTGTACGAATCAAACGTACAAGCCTTGTTTATTTTATAACGTTTATCTTTTCTATGCCGTAGTATCCGAAACATTCAACAGCTTTTTTATCAATTTTTTCGCCGCAGACAGCTATCGGCACGGCAGGTGGGCAGGAAACGTTTGCCGTTGCAAGAATTCTGCCTTCGCATTCGCTCGCAGGGAGAGTTTCGCTTTCGCAAAACACAGCCTCTCTTATGCTCATTGCTTTTTCGGGTAAGCTGAATTCAGGCGGAGTTTCTGTGATTTTGTCTTTTTTCGGAATTGAAAGAAGTGCGTTTTCAAGTTTTTTGATATTGTCTGCTATTTCGGGAGTAAGCATAAAAACAATATAATCTTTATCTGCAAATTCGCAGAAAATGTTTTTTTCTTCAAGTATTTCTGCCAATTCAAAGCCGAGGTAACCGAATTCTTTTGCTTTGATCGTTATCTTCAAAGGCTCATTTCCGTAAAGAATATATCCGTTATCGGCAAGCTTTTTTTTGAGTATATTAACGGTTTTGATAAACGCAGAGAGTTTTTCTTTGTAGCCGTCTGCAATGTACTTATTCGCAGCGTCAAGCGATTGCAAAATAAGATATGACGGACTTGTTGAGCCGAAAAGAGCAAGAGCTGATTTGACTTTATCGGCAAAACGGTCTGCTGAATACGGCGAAATATGAAGATAAGCTCCGCCCGTTAAAACGGGGAGAGTTTTATGCGCCGAATCGCAGCAGATATCTGCGCCGAGTTTTATCGGATGAAGCGATTCTTCAAGAAACTCAAGATATGCGCCGTGAGCGTTGTCAATAAGAAGCAACATACCGTGCTTTTTGCAAACCGCAGAAATTGCTTTTATATCGGGTATGTTTCCAAGATAATCCGGGCTTGTAAGATAAACCGCAACGGGCATTTCGTTTGAGGCAAGAAGCGATTTTTCTATTTCATCAGCGGTTAATTCACAGCTGAGATATGAGCCGCCGTTTTTGCTGCAAAGCCACAAAACGTCAGTGTCCGTTAATGCGCAGGCACTGAGAAACGTTTTGTGTGCGTTTCTGCCTGCAGCTATCAGGGGTTTTCTGCCGAGTGATTTTGCGTGAATACAGGAGAGATAAACCATCGCTCTTATGCACTGCGACGAGCCTTCGGTTGAATAATAAGTATCGCATCCAAAAAGGCGGGAAGTGTTTTTTTCGCTTTCTTTTATAATTCCGTTTGCTTCGTAAAGGCTGTCTGCGCCGCTTATTTCGGTTATGTCCTTGCTTTCAAAACCGAGAAAATCCAGACCCTTGTGACCCGGCATATGCAGGCGCAAAGAGTCTTTATTTTCATATTCATTTACAAAATCACAAACGGGAGTGTTCATTATTCTTCACCAAAAGCACGCGCAACCGCAACCATAATTGCGCATTCCATTCTCTTTTTGAAAAGCTCGCAGCCGTATTTATAAACACCTTTTACCGAGCCTGTTGAGTGATATGCGTTTGCCGCACATCCGCCCGAGCAATAAAGCCTTGCCCAGCATTCACGGCATTCGGGGCGTGAATAAACGTTGCATTCTGCAAATTCACCCTGAATGGCGGTGTTTGTTACGCCTTCCCATATATCGCCGAGTTTGAAATTTTCTTCGCCCACAAACTGATGGCAGGGGTAAAGCTCGCCCGTGGGAGTAACCGCCATATATTCAGTACCCGAGCCGCAACCCGAAATACGCTTGTAGATACAAGGTCCGCCCGTAAGGTCAATCATATAGTGATAGAACGTGAAAGGCTTGCCTTCTTTATCTTTTTCAAGCATAAGCTGAGCGAGTTTTTCATATTGTTCCATTACTATGGGCATATCCTTTGCAGTAAGCTCCGATTCTTCACCCGGTGCGCACACAACTGGCTCCATACTCAGCTCGTTGAAACCAAGGTCAAGCATTTGCTGAATATCTTTCAGAAAATCGGGGTTTGCGTGGGTGAAAGTGCCTCTCATATAATAATTTTTGCCGCCTCTTGCTTCAACAAGCTTCTGAAATTTGGGAACAATCTTTTCCCAACTTCCGTTGCCTGCATAGTCAACACGGTAGCGGTCGTGGATTTCTTTTCTGCCGTCAAGACTGAGTACAACGTTGCTCATTTCACGGTTTGCAAAATCAATAACGTCGTCATCAATAAGCACGCCGTTTGTTGTGAGAGTAAAACGGAAATTCTTACCGTGTTCTTTTTCAATGCTTCTTGCATATTCAACAAGCTGTTTCACAACGTCAAAGTTCATAAGCGGTTCGCCGCCGAAAAAGTCAACCTCAAGGTTGCGGCGTGTGCCTGAATTTTCAATAAGAAAATCAAGAGCACGTTTGCCGACCTCAAAGCTCATAAGTGCGCGCTCGCCGTGATACTTACCCTGGCTTGCAAAACAGTATGAACAGTTGAGGTTGCAGGTGTGTGCAATATGCATACAAAGCGCTTTGATAACGCCTGCGGTTTTCTGCTTGAGATGGCCTGCCATCGGTTCAAAGGTTTCGGGTGCAAAAAGTTTGCCGCTTTCTTTAAGAGAAGCAACCTGCTCATAGCATTCTTCGATATCCTGCTTTGAAATATCCGCATATTTCTCCGCCATTGAAGAAACAACGGCATTTTTTTCTGCAGTTTCAAATTCTGAAATTATATCATATGCAACGTCATCAACAACGTGAACCGAGCCTGAACAGATATCGAGCACGATGTTGTAGCCGCCGAGTTTATATTGATGTATCATAAGTTCTCTCCACACAAAAAATGCCGCCGTTTAGGGCAGCATTTCTGTTTTATTATTTGTCTTTCTTCTGAGTGTTTTCACACTGCTGATTAGCGATACCGCAGCTTGTCTTGCATGCTGACTGGCATGATGTCTGGCATTCGCCGCAGCCGCCGTTCTTTGCGCTGTCACAAAGATTACGTGTTTCAAGAGTCTTGATGTGTTTCATAATGCAACCTCCGTAAATATTATCGTATTAGATGATATCACATAATATTTTTAAAGTCAATATATTTAAAGCAATTAATCTTCAATAGCTGCCTTGCGGCTGTTGATTTTTCTGAATATTTCGGTGTCGAACTTGGGTGTGCGGTCATAATAATAAAGACCGTTCTGTTCCTGCTCGATATCGTAAAGCTGGGTGTAGCAGAAGCCGAACATCCTGTAGTTATCAAGAAGCGCATCGGTAAGACCTGCGTATCTTTCAACAAGTTCTTCTTCCGTTTTGGGCGCATTGCCGTAGCCCCAGGCATCGCCTCTGTCGCCCCTTGACCACTGAAGTCCGCCGTATTCGCTGACCCACGCACAGCCCTTGCCGCTGTACATCTGTCTGTCGGGGAATCTTTCATAGAAAATGCCTTCCGTCATAAGCTTATCGTAATTTTCTTTGAAAACTTTGTAATCCTGCTCGTAGTCGTGAACGTCATAGATATCGGTTATTGTGTGGAAATTGCCGCTTGTATCTATGCAGGGACGTGTTTCATCCATATGCTTTGTAACTTTATAAATGGTTGAAATGACGTGATCATACTGCTTTCTGCCTGCGATATCCCACGTTTCGTTGAACGGACACCAGCCGATGATTGAAGGATGGTTGAAATCTCTTTCAACGCATTCGCACCATTCGGGAAGCATTGCAGCAAGTGAGAACGGATTGGACCAGTCAAGACCCCAGTTGCCGTATTCGCCCCATACGATGTAGCCGAGTCTGTCGCAATGATAGAGGAATCTTTCTTCGAATACTTTCTGATGAAGTCTTGCACCGTTGAAACCGACCGCAAGCGAAATTTTAATATCGTTTTCAAGCGTTTCATCTGAAGGCGCGGTATAGATTCCGTCAGGGTAGAAGCCCTGGTCAAGAACAAGTCGCTGGAATACCGATTTGCCGTTGATAAGGAATTTGTAATCGTCAAGCTTAACGTTTCTCAGGCCGAAATAGCTCTTGACTTTATCGTCGCCGAAAGTGAGTTCAAGGTCATAAAGTCTGCCGCAGCCAACCTCCCAGAGGTGAATTTCATCAAGCTTGATTTCGCCCGTAACGGTTGATTTTGCATCTTTCTTAAAGCTGCCCATTGCTTTTCCTTCGTATGAAGCCGATGCGGTGAATTCACCTTCGCCTTCGACAACAGCCGATATGGCAACAATGCCGTTAACGTAGTCAGGGAAAATTTTGAAACTCTTTATGTGCGAAACGGGTACGAATTCAAGCCATACGGTCTGCCAGATGCCCGTTGTTCTTGTGTAGTCGCAGCCGCGCGATTTGAGTTCTTCGCACTGCTTGCCTCTGGGAACAAGAGGATTTCTTACATCGTCAACAGCGTTAACGATAATTGTATTTTCGCCTTCGCAAAGGTATTCGGTAACGTCAAATTTAAATGAAGCATAGCCGCCCTTGTGGTTGCCTGCTTTTTGGCTGTTGATATAAACCGTTGCGTCGTAGTCAACCGCACCGAAATGAAGAATGATTCTGCCTTCAAGCTGTTCTGCGGTGATATTTACGGTTTTTCTGTACCATACAGCGGGAATGAAATCCGTATATTCAATGCCTGAAAGCTTGCTTTCAGGGCAGAAGGGAACAGTGATTTTTGTTTCCCAATCTTTTCTATCAATTATGCCGGCATCTTTTTTGCTGTTTCCGAAGTCAAACTCAAAATCCCATTCGCCGTTGAGATTGAGCCAGTTTGTTCTTTCAAACTGCGGTTTCGGATGTTCGCATCTCGGAATATTCATAGTGTTTTCTCCTTATACTTCAAAAAAATAATCTTCAAGCATTGCCGCAATGCAGTGATACACAGGCAATGTAAGTTCCTGGATTTTAAAAGTTTCCGTTTCGGGGAGTCTTATGCAGATATCACAGATTTCGCTGAGCCTGCTTTCGTTTTTGCCTGTTATCGCAACCGAAACAATTCCTGCCGCCTTTGCCGTCTGAGCGGCATAAACAACGTTTTCGGAATTACCTGACGTGCTCAGGCAAAACAGCACGTCTTCTTTTTTTGCATATGCATAAACCTGTTGAGCAAAAACAAGAGAGGGGACAATATCATTTTCAAACGCCGTCATAAGTGCCGAGTGAGCGCAGAGCGAAATCACGGGCAGACCTTTCTGCAGATTATCCGCAATAAAATCATTTTCGAAATTCTGCTTTTCGCTGTCTGATAAAGGTCTTTTTTTGAGGAAACCTTTCATAAGTTCACCTGCGAAGTGGTCACAGTCCGCTGCTGAACCTCCGTTGCCGCAGCAAAGCACTTTTCCGCCGTTTTTGAAGCATATTGACATAGCCGTAAAGACGTTATAAATTTCATTTTTACATTCTGCAAGAGAAGGGTATCTTTTAAAAAGTTCCTGAAAAATAACTGATGTGTTATCCATTATTTTTTACCCTCCGCATAGTCTTTTGCAACGCCGATTGCCGCAAAATCGCCTATTTCATCGCCGAGCATTGCAGGCACTATTTTACAGCACCGAGCCGAAATTTCAAGCGCCTCTTTTTTTATCGTTTCTTCCATACTGTCAATCAGCAGATGACCCGAGCGCTGAAAAATGCTGCCGATAACAATCATTTCGGGGTTAAGAATATCAATGAGAATTGAAAGACCGAGGCCGAGCTTTTCGCCGCATCTGCGGTAAATTGCATTTGCAAGCTTATCACCGTTAACTGCGGCATCGGCAACGGTTTTTGCGGTTACATTATCACGGGGAATTGTGGTTGTGCCGTTATAAATCGAAAGCATTTTTTTCGCCATTGCGGCAATTCCCGCGCCGCTGCAGAAACCTTCAAACGAGCCTGCTTTTCCGTAAGCTGCGGGTCCGTCCGCGTCAAGCCTTATGTGACCCACTTCGCCTGCCGTGCCGTTTGAACCTGAATAGAGCTTACCGTCAAGGATAAGACCCGCACCCATACCCGTGCCGAAAGTCAGAAAAATCATATTTTTTGTTCCCTTGCCTGCGCCGAACTGCCATTCTGCAAGAGCGCACGCATCCGCATCGTTTCTCACCTTGCAAGGTATACAGAGCGATTCGCTTACCATATCAGCAAGCGGAACGTTATCCCAATCGGGCAGATTCGGGGGACGCATAATAATACCTTTATCGGAGTTAAGAGGCCCTCCGCAGCTTACGCCGCAGGCAAGTACGTCTTCTGCAGAGATTCCGTTTCGTTTAAGAAGTTCTTTTGCCGAAGAAATCAGCTCATCAACGATTGCCGTGTATCCTCTTTCAACTTTTGTTTCAAATCTTATTTTGTCTTTTATTGAATCTGCTTTCTTTTCGCTGAGTATGACAGCGCATTTTGTTCCGCCGATATCCATTCCGAGGTAGTATTTCATAAATTATCTCCTCATTTTGTGTATGTAATTAATATACAATATATTTATTTTTTAGTCAACGAAAAAGTAATAATATGAGGTATAACCGAAAAAATAACAGCAGAAAGGAATGATTGAATGGCAGTTACGCTTATCCGCGCGGTAATACTGTATTTTACGGTTATATTTTTGATAAGGCTTATGGGCAAAAGGCAGATAGGCGAGCTTCAGCCGTCTGAACTCGTTGTTACGATTCTTGTTTCGGAGATTGCTTCAATCCCGATGCAGGATAACAGTATCCCGATTCTGAATTCCGTTATCGCTTTGTTTGTGCTTGTTGCATTTGAAATTTTTTCATCGGCGCTGAGCCTTAAAAGTCATAAAATCCGTTCGTATATTCAGGGTCATCCGGTAATAGTAATACGCAACGGTGTCATAGACTATAAAGCACTCAAAAAACTCAGAATGACGGTGAACGACCTTGTTTCCGCACTCAGGCAAAAGGACGTTTTTGATTTTTCGCAGATTTCGTATGCGATATTTGAAACAAACGGTAAAATAAGCGTTCTTCTGAAACCCGAATACAGAAACTCAACCGCCGCCGACGTTGAACGTTATCCGAAAGATAAGGGTATGCCGTTTGCCGTTATCTGCGATGGCGAGGTGCTTGAAGACGTTGCGAAAGATGCAGGCTACAATACAACCGATATCAACAAAATGGTGCTTTCAAGCAAGCTTCCGATTGAGAAAATTCTCATAATGTGCGTTGATTCCGACGGCGTTTCTTTTCTTGCCCGAAAGGGGGATGACCAATGAAAAGAGTTGTTGCGGCGTTTGCTCTTATTCTGACGGCAGTTGCCGTTACGGTGTGGACTGATTACGTTTTTGAAAAGGAAATGAACACCTTTGAGAAAGAACTCAACGGCCTTGTTGACGTTTCGGATAAAGCTGACGAAAAAGAATTGCTTGAGAGAGCGGAAACGGTAGTTTTTCAGTGGGAAAAGTCATCGTCTTTGCTTCGCTCTATCGTGCTTCACAGCGGCATAGATGAACTCGGCAGAAGCATAACTTCTTTGCCGCAGGTGATTGAACATTCGGGAAAAGAAGAAATGAAAACCGTGTGTATAGAAGCCGTGAATATGATAAAAAACCTCAAAGAATGTGAAACGCTGAATATTGAAAATATTTTGTAAACAATATAAAGCCTTATTGCAAAACGATAATCATTTTGCTATAATATAATTAAAGAAAGGAGAGTGAAAAAATGCCTGAATATATAATGCTGGTTTTCTGGACGGTGCTGCTCATTGCTCTGATTGTTATTGAAGCCGTGACGGCTCAGATGGTAACAATCTGGTTTGCGGCAGGTGCCTTCGGTGCGCTTATTGCGGAGCGTCTTGGCGCACAGATGTGGCTTCAATGGGTGGTTTTTGTTGCGGTTTCCGCAGTCGCTCTCATCGTAACCCGTCCGCTTGCCAGAAAGCTTACCAAAACCAATATGCAGCCGACTAATGCTGACAGATGCATCGGCAAGGTTGCCGTTGTTACGGAATCCATCAACAACATAGATGCAAAAGGGCAGGTGACTGTTGACGGAGCAATATGGTCTGCGCGCTCGTCAGACGGCTCAATAATTGAAAAAAACGAAAAAGTAACCGTCGAAAAAATAGACGGAGTTAAGCTTATTGTAAAGAAGAATTAAGGAGGAAATATTTATGGAGTTTTTAATTGTTATCCCCGTGTTGCTTGCAGTATTCGCTATTGCGCTCGTTATTGCAAACATCAAAATCGTTCCGCAGTCAAAGGCTTACGTTATTGAAAGACTCGGTGCATACAGCGCTACATGGCAGACAGGTCTTCACATCAAAATTCCTTTCATTGAGAGAATTGCAAAGCAGGTTTCTCTTAAGGAGCAGGTTGTTGACTTTCCGCCTCAGCCCGTTATCACGAAAGATAACGTTACGATGCAGATTGATACCATCGTGTTCTTCCAGATAACAGACCCGAAGCTTTTTGCTTACGGTGTTGAAAGACCTCTTACCGCTATCGAAAACCTTACCGCAACAACACTTAGAAACATCATCGGCGAAATGGAGGTTGACCATACTCTTACTTCAAGAGACGTTATCAACGCAAAAATCAGAGGCATTCTTGATGAAGCAACAGACCCTTGGGGTATTAAGGTTAACAGAGTTGAACTCAAGAACATTCTTCCCCCCAAGGAAATTCAGGATGCGATGGAAAAGCAGATGAAAGCTGAACGTCAGCGCCGTGAAGCTATCCTTACCGCAGAGGGCGAAAAGGCAAGTAAGATTCTTGTTGCCGAAGGTCAGAAGGAGAGTATGATTCTTTCTGCAGAAGCTGAAAAACAGAGCGCAATTCTTGCTGCTGAAGCTATCAGAGAAGCAAAAATCATTGAGGCAGAAGGTGAAGCGGAGGCAATTCGCAGAGTTGAAGAAGCAAGAGCAAAAGCGATTGCTCTTATCAATGAAGCCGCACCCGGTCAGGGCTATCTGACTCTCAAGAGCCTTGAAGCCTTTGAAGCCGCCGCAGACGGTCAGGCAACAAAGCTTATAATTCCCAGCGATTTGCAGGGTATTGCAGGTCTTGCGGCAAGTGCAAAAGAAATTCTTGATAAATAACAGACAATAATATAAAAAGCTTGCAGAGGAAAAATTCCCTTTGCAAGCTTTTTGTTTTCAATTTATTCTTACATATCCGCTTTTTTCAATAAGTTCCTGACCTTCATCAGAAAGAATCCAGTCGATAAGAACGGGTATGTTTTCATTTGTATTATCGGCACGGTATATCGCATAAAATTGTGCCACTATCGGATAGCTTCTGTTACGGATATTTTCGGCACTCGGATAAACGCCGTTTAGAGAAAGCATTTTTACATCCTTGTTTTCAACCATACCGTCCATATAGTAGCGGAATGAAAAACCGATTGAACCGCCTGTTACGGCAAGAGGGGATTTTGGCGCAATTTCGGTATCACCCATAAAAGCATCCATTGCTGACTGACTTCCGCTGCCTGAAAGTCTTGTTACGGGATTGATAACTCTGTTTATACCGCCGACTTCGTTCCAGTTTTTGTATTTACCCGAATAAATTCCTCTGATCTGCTCGGTTGTGAGTTCGTTCACGGGATTTTTTTCATTTACAAAGAAAACAAAGCCCTCAAGCCCCACGGGAACATAAACCAGTTCAACGCCTTTTTCCTCGGCATACGCCTTTTGCTCCGCTGAAGGTGCGGCACAGAAAAGAATATCTGTGGTGCCGTCAACTATTGCCTGATAGCCTCTCACCGTGTTTTTATACTGCATTTTACTGTCGGCTGCAAAGTTTTCTCCGTAAAAGTTGTCATCGGAGAATTCTCCGCCCTCATAGGTGACAGAACCTTCGGGATAAACCGCATTTACGATTGACGCATAAACCGGTACCAACGCTGCGGCACCGTCAAGCACGGGCAGATTATCCGTGAGCTTCAGCGAGGAGTCTATGCGTGCAAGCTCCGAGGTGTCGTTATGCGGAAGATATTTTTTTACATCAACCATCTTTGACTGCGACGTGTCACTGAAATTGTTTGAAAGCCGTACCGTCAAAAGCATATACATACCGAAATTTATTGCGGCAAACATCGCAATAATAAGCAGTATGCTGAGTGTTTGCCTGAAAAGTGTTTTGCTCATATCACCACAGCTCCTTTGCAACAAAGTAAATTATGGAGCAATGCTGATACGCATAAATGTCATATATAAGATGCGCAACGGTCAGAACGATACAAATTGCAACAACAGCCATAAGTGCTCTCATATAAACATTTTCTTTCATCGGCACATCACCTCACATATAAGCGATACTCATAGAAAATAAAACTACTACCGAAACAATAACTGCAATCAAAACAACAAAAATGGCGGCGGAAATTATCAGTTTTTTTATGATGACGGAAATCTTTTCTGCAGGTACGGTTTCGGGATTGGCTTTGTTTTTCTTTTTCGCAGAAATCAAAGAAATCAGATTGATTATAAAATATACAAAAGCGATAACTGTTAAAACGGGTGTTGCAATGCAAAGTGCTATTGCAGAGAAATATAAAACCATAAAAATTATTTCGCTCATATATTATTTCTCCTTCTGAAAGATAAAAGGGCAACACAAAGCTGCCCTTTCAGATGTTTATTCAACTGTAACAGTGCCGTCTTCGTCAACGGTAATCTTCATACCGTCCTTAACGTAATCAAGGAATTCCTGACCGAGGCAGTCAACTGTTACCATCGGTTCATCTGCCCAAACTGCCGCAAGAACAGCACCTGCGCAAGCAAGTGAGTCGATATGCTCTGAGAAAAGCATACAAGCGGGATTTCTCTTCATAACGTTTGCACAGTAGAGAACCATACCGCCGGTTGTTGAACCGATGGTCTGAGGAAGGCAGAGTGCAGTGCCTACCATGGGCTTCTCATAAAGGTCTTTGTTGTTCTGGTCGCCGCATTTTGCGGTTTTTTCGCCGAACTGAAGAGCGTTCTGGAAAGAAGCAAGTGTGTTGAAACCGCCGTGTGAAACGAGTGCGGTGGCTGTGCATTTGCCTGCACAGACGGGACGTCCTTTAAACTGTTTCATCTTACTTTGCCTCCTTTGTGATTATATCGAGAATTTCATCGCTTCTGTAGTAGCGTGAAGTTGTGTATGTTCTGAGTTTGTTTGAGTTGGTGATAACGGGCATCTTCTTGCAAAGAGGATTGTTCATATACATAAGAGGACAAATGTAGCTGAGAACAACGCCCGTTGCCTTGAGCTTTTCAGCATAAGGTGTTTTGTTGAATTCTTCAACAACCGCAGGTGCGGCGGTGAAAACGGTGGGAATCGGAACCTTCTTAAGACCGTTCTTCTTAAGACCTTCAACAACGTTGTCTGTCCACTCAATAAGCTGAGCGTGTGAAAGGTGGGGGCAGCCTACGAAGCAAAGCTTGGGCTTTGCGTTCTTGTCTTTCCACATAACGGGATAGTTTGCCTGAACCTTTTCAAGCTCTGCATCGTCGATGACGTAAACCTTTGCGCCCTCAACAATAAGGCTTTCGCCCATTTCAACTGCTTCGGGAGTGAGGTTTTCAACGTGATAAAGACCTACTGCGCCGTTTGATGCCGTTGCGGCGCCGAAGTCTTTGAGATATGCTTTGGTGTCGCCGTCAAGCTCTGTGCCGATCCACTTATCAAGACCTTTGATATAGGGAACGTCTTCCATAACCTTCATACCGATAGCCGAGCCGAGAATCTGTGCTTCGGGCTTCTTGGTTGTTTTAACTTCAACAATCCAGGTAGCCTTTCTGCCTTCGTCCGTAACAAGGCCGAAGTAAGGAACTCTGCCAACGATTGAACCGAAGAGTTCGATGATACCTGAGTTTCTGTTGCAGCGTGCGCCGAGAACGGAGTTTGCAAAAACAACGGCCGATGACTCTGCCCATGAAAGAACTTCGCCCTTCTTGGGAACGTTGCCTACTTCATCCATATAGCAGGTGCAGGTGTATGACTTATCGTCGATAAGTCCGAGTTTGTTGAGCTGAGCATCGTAGCTGTCCTGCATGCTGTACATAAATTTATTGAATATCAACTTTTGGAGAAAGTTTGCGGGAACATTGGGATCGAGGGGCTTGGGGTCAACGGAAAACTTCTGCTCAGAGAGTGCTCCACCTGCAATAAGCTGATCCATAAGGTCATATACAGGCTTCATAACCTTAAGACCGAAGCTTGTAACCAAGTGACCCATCTTGCTTTCAACGGGAACAAACTTTGTTGCGCCGAAAGCTTCACCGTAGAGAACGAGGGTTTTCATAACCTTCGCCATAGCTTCGCCTTTGGAGCCGTTGAGTATGTCCTTCTCTTCCTGAGTAAGAATCATTTGGTAATC
>JAZSBC010000166.1:0-26599 GCA_045602245.1 Acutalibacteraceae bacterium
TCACGCAAAGGCTATCTGCATCGACTTCGCAACAGCCGAAAAATACGGCGGTCTTTGCAACCTGCGTCTTGACGATACCAACCCCTCGAAAGAGGACGTTGAATACGTTGAAGCAATCAAAGCAGATATCGAATGGCTCGGCTTCAAGTGGAACGAGGTTCTTTATGCATCAAGCTACTTTGATTTTCTTTATGAATGTGCGATAAAGCTCATCAAGAAGGGCAAGGCATATGTATGTGACCTTACCGCCGAAGAAATCAAAGAATACAGAGGCACTCTCACCGAACCCGGCAAGGAAAGCCCCTACCGTAACCGTTCAATCGAGGAAAATCTTGACCTCTTTGCCCGCATGACGGCAGGCGAATTCGCAAACGGAGAAAAGACACTCCGTGCAAAGATTGATATGGCGTCACCCAATCTCAATATGCGTGACCCCGTTATGTACAGAATCGCTCACGTTACCCATCATCAGACGGGCGATAAATGGTGCGTTTATCCTATGTATGACTTTGCTCATCCTCTTTCGGATGCAAGAGAAAACGTAACCTATTCACTCTGCTCGCTTGAATTTGAAAACCACAGACCTCTTTACGATTGGTTCATCAAAGAAATCGGCTTTGAAGAGCCTCCCAGACAGATTGAGTTTGCACGCCTTAACCTCAACTACTGCGTAACCAGCAAGAGATATAACCTCGAAATGGTTCGGAACGGCGTTGTTGACGGCTGGGACGATCCCAGAATGATTACCCTCTGCGGTATGAGAAGAAGAGGCTATCCTGCGGCGGCGGTTCGTGATTTCATAAACCGTATCGGCGTTTCGAAGGCTGACAGCGTTGTTGATTACGGTCTGCTTGAAGCCTGCGTAAGAGATAATCTCAACGAAAACGCACCCAGAGCAATGGCTGTTATCAATCCCCTTAAGGTTGTTATTGATAACTATCCCGAAAATCAGACCGAAGCTCTTGAGGTTGAGATCAATCCTCTTAAGCCTGAACTCGGCAAGAGAACGGTTAATTTCTCAAAAGAAATCTATATTGAGCGCGAAGACTTTATGGTTGAGCCTCCCAAGAAGTATTTCAGACTCTTCCCCGGCAACGAGGTTCGTCTTAAGGGCGCATATTTCATCACCTGCAACAGCTGGGAAACCGATGATGACGGCAACGTAACCTGCCTTCACTGCACCTATGACCCTGCAACAAAGGGCGGCGACTCGCCCGACGGCAGAAAGGTTAAGGGCACAATTCATTGGGTCAGCGCAGCAGACGGCGTGCCTTGTGAAATCCGCCTTTATGACCGTCTTTTCGGTGCTGAAGATCCCTTCGCTGACGGTAAAGGCAAATATCTTGACCACCTTAACCCCAATTCGCTTGAAATAATCGAAAACTGCCTTGTTGACGGCGGTCTCAGGGATGCAAAAGCAGGCGACACGTTCCAGTTTATGCGTCACGGCTACTTCTGCGTTGATAAATCTTCAACGGATGAAAAGCTTGTGTTCAACCGCACGGTTGCCCTTAACACATCGTGGAAATAAGAAAGGATTTTTAATATGAAATATCTTTATCGTATTGTCAACATTCTGTTGGCGGCAGTAACGTTCCCCATTATGATTTTTCTGGACTTTATAAAAATCCGCGTAGGCGATGACCTCGGAAACCTTTTGGGCGGTCTTTTAGGCGGCGGCAGCGGTTCATCTTCCTCAATGCTCCCCGTCGGACTTGAAGAGCATATTTCGGTCAAGTTCATTATTGACGTCTGGAGAGGTGTCGGCAACGGCAAATTCTGGCATGATTTGCTGGTTAACAATGACGATACGGGCAAAATCAGCGTTGAATGGCCCGAAGCTCTCAACGTTGTCAAGGGCGAGCTTATCACGGTTGCGGTCTGCGTTGCGATTGTTATCATTGTGGCTCTCTTTATCATTGTCTGGTCCTGCATCAGCAACAAGAGAATTCCCGTTCTTGCGGCAACGGGTACGGGTCTTGTTTCTCTGATCGTTATGAGAATATTCTTTGAATCGGCTACGGGCGTTATCAGAACAATTCCTCTTACCGATATTATCGGCGGCAACGGACTCGTTGCGCTTGTGGGCAGTGTTATAAAGATAGACGATATCGCCATCGGAAGCTTCTGGCTGATTCTGCTTTTCCTTTTCATCGGTCTTCTTGTGTGGACAGGTTCATATTATCTTATTGAAATCGGCGACACACCCGAAGAAAAAGCGCTTGCTCAGTCAAAACGCAGAAAATAATGAGGTGATACCGTGAAATCGGTCAGCTTTGAAAAAGTGAATCTCGGCGGTTTCTGGAAAAACCGCTTTGAAACCAACAAAAAAATAACCATTCCCGCAGTTTATGACCGTTTTTCCGAAACGGGCAGATTCGATGCTTTCCTTTTCAACTGGAAGGAAGGCGACCCCAACAGACCCCATATTTTCTGGGATTCCGATATCGCAAAATGGGCGGAGGCTGTTGCTTATACGATAACAAAAAGCCCCGATAAGGAACTTGAAAAAATCGTTGACAGCCTTGTTGATTCCATTGAAAAAAACCGCGACGAAAACGGCTATTTCAACGTTTATTTCACCCTCTGCGAGCCTGACAACCGCTTTGTTAACAGAATGGCTCACGAGCTTTACTGCGCAGGACATCTTACCGAAGCGGCGATTGCATATTATTACGCAACGGGCAAGGACAAATTCCTTAAGCTGATGTGTGACTATATGGATCACATTGAAAAGATATTCATCATTGAGGATTCGGCAGATTTCTGCACACCGGGCCACGAAGAAATCGAGCTTGCTCTCGCAAAGCTTTATGATTGCACGGGCAATAAGAAATATCTTGATATGTGCAGCCACTTCGTTGAAGCCAGAGGCACAAGAGAAAAAGATGAAGAAAGCCCCTATTACATAAACCACGCTTATGATCAGACCCACAAACCCGTGCGTGAGCAGGAGGTTGCAACGGGTCACAGCGTAAGAGCAACCTATCTTTACTGCGCTATGGCAGACCTTGCGTTGAGGCTCGGCGACACTTCGCTCTTCGATGCCTGCAAGCGTCTGTTTATGAGCATTGCCGAAAAGCAGATGTACGTGACGGGCGGTATAGGTTCAACCCGTTACGGCGAGCGTTTCACGGAGGATTACGACCTGCCGAATGACGTTGCTTATTCCGAAACCTGCGCATCAATCGGTCTTGCACTTTTTGCAAGAAGAATGAGCCTTATCGACCCCGACTCAATCTATGCCGATATTGCCGAAAGAGCGATTTATAACTGCGCACTCGCAGGCATTTCGCTTGAGGGAAATTCGTTCTTCTACGTCAATCCCCTTGAAATCAACCTTGAAAGACGCAGAATCAACAAGGAATATTATCAGTATAATGCAGGCGGATTTGAAATCACTCAGCGTGCGCAGGTTTTTGACTGCTCCTGCTGTCCGCCGAATATTTCAAGAATGATTGCTTCAATCGGCGATTTTCTTTATACGTATAATGACGATACTGTTTTTGTTCATCATTATTTTGAATCGGATGCAGAGTTTGAGGGCATAAAAATCATTCAGAATACAGAGTATCCCAACAACGGTGCTGTTAAGCTCACCGTTAAGGGAATGAAGGGCAAAACTCTTGCCCTCAGAATCCCTGCGTGGGCAGAAAAATATGAGATTTCAGCTTCATACGAAATTAAAAAGGGCTATGCTTATATTTCTGTTGATGCCGATGAAAAAGAAATCAGCCTTGATTTTGAGATGGAATGCGTTCTTGTTGCGGCAAACCCCGAGGTTGAAGCCGATATCGGCAGAGTTGCTCTTTGCAGAGGACCTCTTGTTTATTGTGCAGAGAGAGTTGATAACGGTATGCCCCTCAATAATCTCAGCGTTTCTGCAAACCTCAACGCAGAAATAACGTTCAACGAAGAAATGCAGGCATATACCGTTGAAACAGACGGTTTTGCAGACGGAAAGACTGCTGCGCTTTACCGCAGATACAAGCCTGATTTTGTTCCGCAGAGAATAAAATTCATTCCCTATTTTGCATTCGCAAACAGAGGCGAAACCGATATGCTTGTGTGGATGAGAGTAAAATAATTTATTTCAATGAATAAAAAAGCTCCTTTACGGCAAAAATACTTCCAAACGGAAATTTTGCGTAAAGGAGCAATTTTTTATGAAAAAGATATCACTTGCTGTTATTATCTCGGTTCTTATTTTTTCGTTTGTTTTTGCCGCCTGCAACGGCACGGATTCGGGAAAAGTCAGCGATACCCACCGCACCGACCCTGTGCTCACCGAACTTGAGGATATGGTGACCGAGGTTATGACGGATATCGAGGATATGATGCCCGATGACGTTACCGACGGATTCAGCGATATGGAAACCAACGTTACTCAATAAAAATACGGCTGTCTGCTGACAGCCGTATTTTTTTTATTGATTGTTGTTGTTTTTTGCCTGAGCCTTTGCTGCTTTCTTTTCTTCTCTTTTCTTTTTTCTGTCGGGTGAGCCGAGATTGTTGAGAAGAGAAACGCAGAGAATGATAAGACCCATAACGAGGAATATGCCGAGCATACCCTTGCCCATAATGGGGGCTGTTGTTCCGAGGTTTTCGGGGGTAAGGTCAAACTCGTATTCCATTGAATTGGGAACGGTTGTTTCCAACGATTCGCAGTAGTGGCAGGTGCATTCCTCTGTTGTAAGCTCGATTACCTCTGTGGTAACCTCTTCATTAGCAGGAGCTGTTGTATTGGTAGTAGTTGTTGTAGCCATTATTATTCCCTCCTATTACTTAACAAGTGCGCCGACGAGTGTGAGGATAAGACCGCCTGCGATAACCGAAGCAACCTGACCCGAAACGTTAACGCCGATTGAGTGCATAAGAAGGAAGTTCTGGTTATCCTCAGCAAGACCCATCTTATGAACAACTCTTGCGCTCATGGGGAATGCTGAAATACCTGCGGCGCCGATCATGGGGTTAATCTTATTCTTTGTGAAGAGGTTCATAATCTTTGCAATCATAATGCCGCCGAAGGTGTCAACCACGAATGCAACAAGACCGAGAATCATAATAAGGATTGTTTCAAATCTGAGGAAGTCCTCTGCAACCATCTTTGATGCGATTGTGAAGCCGAGGAAAATTGTGATGAGGTTTGCAAGAACGTTCTGCGCTGTTTCTGAAAGTGAGTTAAGAACACCGCATTCTCTGATAAGGTTGCCGAACATAAGGAAGCCGATAAGAGCTGTTGCGTCGGGAGCAACAAGGCCAACGATGATTG
The DNA here is from genome assembly GCA_045602245.1 of Acutalibacteraceae bacterium. Taxonomy (GTDB): domain Bacteria; phylum Bacillota; class Clostridia; order Oscillospirales; family Acutalibacteraceae; genus CAG-177. Next base: position 5,273 of record JAZSBC010000166.1, read on the forward strand.
TAACAACGATGGGGAAGAGAATCTTTGTGAGCTTTGAAACCTTCTTGCCTGTGTTCTTCATACGGATAAGGCGTTCTTTCTTGGTTGTGCAAAGCTTGATGATGGGGGGCTGAACGATGGGAACGAGCGCCATATATGAATAAGCCGCAACCATAATAGCCGCCGTATAGTTTGAATTGAGCATATTTGCAACGAAGATTGAGGTGGGGCCGTCAGCCGCGCCGATGATGGCGATTGAAGCCGCATCCTTGAGTTCGAAGCCGAAAACGGATGAAAGGCAGAGTGGGAAGAAAATACCGAACTGGGCAGCTGCACCGAAAATCATAAGCTTCGGATTTGTCAGAACAGGCTCAAAGTCAATCATTGCACCCATGCCGATGAAAAGAATGAGCGGGAAAAGTTCGTGGCTGTCGATACCGATTTTGAAAAGGAAGTCGATAACGGCTCTTACGCCTGAAACAACGCCTTCTGTTTCTTCAATGGGAGGAATGGGCAGGTTAACGAGAATTGCGCCGAAGCCCATGGGAAGAAGAAGGGTGGGTTCCATTTCTTTTTTGATTGCGAGGAAAATCAGCACGCCGCCGATAATCCACATCGCAACCTGTTTGGGGTCGATGTTTCCTACGTTTCCGAAAATGTCAACAAAAATGTTGATGATTTCTTGCAGAACGGGACTGTTGATAGAATTCGCATAGTTCTGAAGAGATTCCATAAAATTGGTTGCTGCCAAGAACATCTTTAAAAATCATCCTTTCTTTGAGGCAGGATTTGTTCCGTTCACCTCAGACACATTCTCCGCCATTATAGCGTTTATTTTACGCTAAAGATTATATATGAACGAACTGTAAATTGCAATAGTTAAAAAGACTAAATTTTACAATTATTTTGCCTGCATTTTGGGTGCGGGTCTGTGCTTGGCTGTGTATTGCGAAACGTCAATTCTGATAACGCTCACAACGCTGACCATTTTTTCTTCAAACTCAAAGTCTTTGCCCGTCTGGGTTTTCATAAGAACGGAGAGAGCTTTTTTCTTTTCTTCAACGTCTTCAACGATTTCTGCAATTCCCTTGCCCATAATTGAAGAATAAGTTATTCCGTATTTGCAGGCGATTTCGCCCTCAAACGGAGTGATGTCACAATCCATTTCAAAGAAAACCTTGGGGTTTGCGCGGATGAGGTCAAGCTTTCTGCCTCTTCTTGCACCGTGAAGATAGACCGTAAGTCTGCCGTTATCCATAGTATATCCGTAATTCATCGGAACAACATAGGCTTCGTCGCCGTCAACAAGCCCGAGATGAAGCACCTTTGCCTTATCAAGAATTCTGATTATTTCATTAATATCCGTTACCTCACGCTCTCTGCGTGTCATACCGTTGCTCATTTCAATTCTCCTTTTTGTTTCTTTATAGGGCCGATTTAGAGTATCCCAAAGTGCTTAAAAGCATCTTCGATTGCTTTCTCTTTTACCTGTGCGATGTTGAGAGAGGTAACATTCAAACCGTATTTATCCTTGACACAGGCTTTTATTCCGGATAGGTTGCGGCGGTTCTGGCGGTTTTGGGCAGGTCCTGAACATTCACATCAAAGTAGATATGTTCATCTGCCTTTTGCCGACTTAATAATGCTACCGTCTCGTGCGTAACTTCATTGTCCCAACAGATATGCGTCACATTTTCATCCCCGTCATAAAAGACCAAGAATTTAAAAATTAAAGCTTTTGCATTTTTTATAATGCGAAGGCAAATTTTTTGTAGAATATAGTTGACCTAAATTTTCAACAAAGAAAGAAGGCTCTTTAGGAAATTTATATTTGTTAAGCCACTCAATAAAATCAGATTGGTCAAACGCAAAGACTCCATATTCTTTAATGTAATATTTTTGCCCGGCGGTAGTTGTTTCAATCCATTTCACAAAATCGAGACAATAGCTTTTCAAGTTAATTGAAACCTCATCAGGAACAGAATAAACCACACGGTCTCCATCTGCACTTAAAATAACATTTTTCATAACTAAACCTTTATCTTATGTCGCTTTTTATTCTTTTTATAGTTTTTGTGTTCAATAATGTTTACTTGGCGTCGGGTTTGCGTTGGGACAACTGGACAACCGTCTCGAACGTACTCTTTTCGGCCAAACATAACTCCCTGACATATCCACTTTTGAAATATATCGGGAACCTGAAAATGATGCTTTTGAGAAAGAGTCCGTTTTCCTGTTCCTCTTCAAAAATTTCAATTTTCTCAATCAGCGCATTCATAAATTCTTTCTTTTCAGCATCGCTGAACTGAGAGTAATATTTTTCAAAGAAAACCAAGTAATTGTAAATGGTTTCTCCGTTGATTCTTTGCTGCTGTATATTAGTCAGTCTTGTTTCTGCTTCGGAAATCTGATATTCAAGCGATTCAATATCTTCATAAAATGAATCAAGCCTTATGCTCATATCATCTTGTTTCTTTTTGTAATGCGGATCATCGGGGTTCAGATTGTCAATCTGTGCTATGAGTGTGTTCTTGTTTGATTCTTTTCGGCGAAGCAGTGTTCTCAGATTCTTAATCTCGTTTTCAAGGTTGGTAATATCAAGGTTTTCTCCGATTTGAGATTTCATTGCTTTTTCGAAATCGGGATTGGTAACAAGTGAACAAATCACTCTTTCTACCGCAGCGTTGACATCCTCTTGCACCCAGTTTTTCTTGTAGTTACATTTTTGTCCGTTGGGAAGAAAACGGGAATGCTTGCAGTGGTAATAAAAACGTTCGTATTTATCTTTGCCGTGCTTTCTTGAAAAGTTGGCTGTCAGACCTGCACCGCAGATCGGACATTTAACCAAACCTGATAAAATGTGCTCATGATCCAGAGCGTGCGTTTTTTCGTTTTGTCGACCTGTACGCTCTCTTTTGGCTCGCGCAACATTCCATTCTTCTTCTGATATTATAGCTTCGTGTATGCCTTTTTGCAAGATATAGTCATCATTTTTAACAACGTGAGTTTCATTAACCGTTCCCTTGATTTTTTCGGTTTTTCTCCTTCCGAAAGCAATCATTCCGTAATACACTGGGTTATCAAGAACACCTTTGACAAAATGTGTTGTAAATCCCTCAAGCTTATTGTTCTGACGGAGTTTTTTCTTGTATCCTTGATTGTTGAGCCAGTTTGCAACACCGTTGACCCCCAAATTTGTTGTTATGAATTGCTTGAAAATAAGGCGTATTATTTCAGCTTCATCTTCAACAATATGAAGCTCTCCTTTGATAAGCTCATAACCGTACGGAGCAAAGCCGCCGTTCCATTTGCCTTCTTCTGCTTTTCTGCGGCGACCAGCCATAGTCTGCTCAAGAATATTTTCTCTTTCTATCTCCGCAACAGCGGAAAGCACTGAAATCATAAGCTTTCCGCTGTCCTTTGAACTGTCAATGGAATCGTCAACGCAAATCAGATTAACGCCGTAGGTCTGCATAAACTGAAGTGATGTGAGAACATCTGCAGCGTTTCTTCCGAAACGGGAAAGTTTGAATACAAGAACAAAAGCAACCTCATCTTTGCCGCTTTCGATATCGTCAAGCATTTGTTTGAATTGCGGACGACCTGCCATATTTTTACCCGACTTTCCCGCATCGCAATATTCGCCGACAATTTTAAAATCATTGCCGTCGGCATAACGCATTATTCTGTCTCTTTGCGCATCAAGACTAAAGCCCTCAACCTGTATGGTTGTTGATACACGGGTATACATGTAGCATTTAATCTGTTTCATACAGAACCTCCATATTGAAATCGGTAATTAACGGTCAAACTAAATAGAATATAACGTGAAATTATTGAGGTGTCAAGGTCTGATTATCAGGATTTTTGACATCCTCTTGAATTTTATCACCGTATTTTTCAAGCTTCTCAAGCAAGAAATTTATAAACACGGTGAAATCAGCCTTTTCTTCGGGGCTGAAATGTTCGGGAATAAACATTAAGTATATCCTCATAAAAGTATATTTTTTGAGGATTATATAAACCCTTTCGGGATTATGTTTGTGTTCATCCTGTGAAGCGAGCTTCGTTTTAAATCAGTTTACGGGCGGATTCAAACCTTCCCGTCTATCCTCAGGTTAATTGGGTTTTAAATCTCAATATCTTTGTTTAAATCATTTCTGTTTGGGTGTTGAATTTCTTTTTCTGCTTTTTCATATTCTTCATCAACCTCTTTGGCTATTTTATCAAACAGTTTTCTAAAATCAGGAATTTTCGCCTCAAGTTTTCTGAGCGCACCTTTAAATTTCTTTATCCAATTTTCATAGGATTTAATCGTATTTTTTGCCTGACTCAATTTTTCTCTGAGAGTAATATTTTCGTTGATAAGGTTTCTATTTGCTTTTTCATATTCAACTAATTTATCAGCATAGTCCATTGATTTATCTTGAGCATCACTGTAGATTTCAACAACTTCTCGACTAACTCTCTGATGATACCATATGTTGGCAGGAACTTTGAAGTAGTGTTCGGGGTCATCGGGTGTAGGCTTATGTTCTTCTACGTCGTAGATTTCTTCGTTATCTTCGATTGCGGCTTCAAGTTTGGCAACAACGTCCTTTTTTTGTTCATAAGCGGCTGAAACCGCTTCGTATTCTTTAGCAACACCTTCAGCTTCTGAAACAATTCTTTCTGCTTCGGCTTTTGCCTTTTCCAAATCTTCTTTGGCTTTACCTCTTTTGAATTCTTCAATAGATTTGTTTCCATCTTTAGTTGCTTCGTTGATGATATCAACATGATGGCCGAGTGCATTTGAAATATATTCTTCAGCTTCAGGATGTGCCTTGTCCAAATAACTTTTTGTTGTAATTCTTTTGGCACAAAGCTTTTCGCCTTTCTTTTCATCAACTACCGCGGGCACGAAGCAAAAATGTAAATGGGGTGTTGTCTCATCCATATGAACATATGCTGAAACTACGTTTTCTTTACCGTGTTTTTTCTCAAAGAATTCATAAGCTGTTTTGAAAAAATCTTTGGTTTCATTTTCGGGTAACGTTTTAGGTTTTGTTATTACCCAACTGACGATTCCTACGCTTGCATTTCCGTGAACGTATATTTCGCTCATACGTTTTTTGTAGTATTCGTATGGTTGCATCGGCTGAATATCGGCGGCAAGATTGTAGTTCAAATGTGAACGTGACGGGTCGATATTTTCATTCTTTCTGTTGCGGTTTCTGTCTGAATCGCTTCTGCCGTTGTGGTCCAATATCCGATAAACCGCATTCATCTGAATTTTCTCCATGTTCAATTAGCATCATTCCTTTCGTTATAGTTTTGTTCTTTTCGTACGATTTCGCCCCGCGAAAAATGGTATAGCCCGTTATACCATTTTTTTCAAAAATGAACGGGCTCCCTGAGAGGCGGGGGACGGGAGACGGGGGATTGAGGCAAAGATTCCGCAAAAACTGATTTCTTTGCCTTTGAGAATCTCGTTTTATTCGCTCAAGCGGGAACGGCGAAAAACTCGATTTTTGCAAAAACACATCCTGACCTCCCCTGTGTTTTTTCAGAACACTTTTGCTTTGAAAAGCGGAAGTTCAAAAAGTGTTCTTTGCTAAAGTATGTCACATTACCTACCCTCTAAAAATTCAAGGTTGATTTTCGGGTGTGAATGTACTCCTGAAATTAACTTTTATCAGATGAAAAAAGATAGCAAAAGCCTCCGAAGTGTTAAGATAAAATCAAAACGTTTCGGAGGTTTTGTTATGTAATACGGATATATCAGAGTGCCGGGAGAGAAGCGAAGCGTTTGTTGGTATTTTAATATACCTGATAAAAATTATTTATAAACATATTCGGAAAATATGGACTTTCAAAAATGTTAGTGATATACTATAAAATGTATAATTATAGGCATAATTCTTGTCTATTAATTAAAGTTTAAGTTGTTAAAGATATTGCTTTCACACTGTTTGGAGGTTGAATTTATGAAAAATATGTTGAAGAGAACGCTGGCTGTTTTGGTGGCAGTGATTATGACGGTTGGTTCTGCGCCGCTGAGCGGATTTGTCGGGCTTGAACTGCCTGATTGGCTTGACTTCAGTAAGCTGTTTGAAGTTAAAGCAGAAGCAACTTCGTACAGTGGTACCTGTGGCGAAAATCTTACTTGGTCTTTGGATACAGATACAGGTGTGCTTGAAATCAGCGGTACTGGTGCGATGACAAATTGGTCATCGTATTCATCTGCACCGTGGTATAGTTATCGTGCTAATATTACATCTGTCAGTTTACCTGATGGATTAACAAGCATAGGCAGGTATGCCTTTTATGGTTGCACCGAAATCAAAGAGCTTACAATACCTGCGTCTGCAAAAATTTATAACAGTAATCATACATTCTACAACTGTAAAAATATAGAAAAAACGATCCTTACCAAAGGTACCAGTACAATGCAAGTATATTCAACTTCAACAAGTGATTTAACATATACCTATTATCAGTATACTCCATGGTACATAAGTGGTTGTCCTGAAATAATAATTGAAAACGGAGTAACAGGTATAGGTGATTTTGCGTTCAATGGGTGTAGAAGTCTTACAAGCATAACAATTCCCAACAGTGTTACAAGCATAGGTAATTCTGCGTTCAGAGGGTGTAGTAGTCTTACAAGCATAACAATTCCTGACAGTGTTGCAAGCATAGGCGGTAGTGCGTTCTATGCTTGTGTTAGTCTTGAAAGCGTAATCATCCCCGATGGTATAACAAGCATAGATGATGCTACGTTCTATAATTGCACCAGCCTCATAAGTATAACAATACCCGATAGCGTTACAAACATAGGTGAATTTGTGTTCTCTTATTGCGAAAGTCTTGTAAGTATAACGATTCCTGATAGTGTAACCTATATTGGTGCATCGTTCCAAGAATGCACAGGACTTAAAGAACTTGTGATGCCTGCCTCTGCAAAAATTCGTAACAGTGAGGGTTCGTTTCAAAATTGTATAAATATTGAAAAAGTTACTCTTACTAAAGGCACCGGTATAATGCAAAATTATTTGCAAATTCCATCCGAATATCCAGAGGCGAATACATTTGTTGGATATACGCCTTGGTTTAAAAGTGGTTGTCCTGAAATAATAATTGAAGATGGTGTTACTAACATTGGTGAGTCAGCCTTTCAATGTTGTGAGAATATATTATGTATAACAATCCCTGATAGTGTGACAAATATTGGAGCTCGTGCGTTTTCGGGTTGTATAGGGCTGACAGATGTATATTACACTGGTAGCGAAGAAGATTGGAAATCTATTTCAATTGATACAGGTAATGAGTGCTTAACTAATGCTAATGTTACGATTCATTTTAACTATATATATGATCCTCATATTCATTCTTATTCACAGAGCAAAACTGTTGACGCCACCTGCACAAAACAAGGCTATACAACCTATGTCTGTAGTGAATGCGGTGATACATATAAGGATAATTACACAGATGCTTTGGGACATTCTTATTCCACAAAAACAATGTTGCCCACCTGTACAGCACAGGGTTATACAACCTATACCTGCACACGCAGCGGCTGCGGTTACAGTTATAAGAGCAATTACACTTCCGCAACAGGTCATAGTTACGGTAATTGGGTAGAAACTGCAGCTACGTGTGAAAAAGATGGTTCAAGATATAAAGTTTGTTCAAAATGCTCTTACAAGGTTACAGAATCAATTCCGAAGCTTGAGCATGATTATGAGTCTGTTGTTACTCCTCCGTCCTGTGGAAAGCAAGGCTACACAACCCATACCTGCGTCAATTGCGGCAACAGTTATAAGGATAATTATACCACTGCGCCAGACCATACCTACGGTGATTGGATTACGGAAAAACAGTCAACCTGCACAAGCACAGGTCTGAAATATAAACAGTGTACCTGCGGTGACAGATTTGAAGAAACAATCCCTGCTCTTGGTCATAGCTACAAAACAACTGTCACAAATCCTACCCACGTTGATGACGGCTACACAACCTATACCTGCACACGCAGCGGATGCGATTATAACGAAAAAAGAGATTTTGTTGCTGCAATCGGTCACACCTATGGCAGTTGGATTACGGATACAGCTGCAACCTGCGCCAAAGAGGGAAAAAGACACAAGGAATGCTCTTGCGGCGACAAAGTTGAAGAAACAATCCCCAAGCTTGCTCACAGTTATAAAAGTTCCACAGTCGCCCCGACCTGTACAGCTAAAGGTTACACCAAATTTACTTGCAGCGGTTGCGGTGACACATATAAGGAAAACTATGTTTCTGCAAAGGGACATTCGTACGGCAGTTGGGTAACAGAAACTCAGGCAACCTGTGCCGCAGAAGGAAAACGATATAAAGTTTGCTCAGCCTGCTCAGACAAAGTCGAAGAAACAATTCCTAAAATCGCTCACAGCTATGCAGATTCAGTAACAGCTCCGACCTGCACAAAGGGAGGCTACACAACCCATACCTGCAGTGCGTGCGGACACAGCTATACGGACACAGCCACCGATTCTCTCGGACATTCATACGGAGATTGGAAAACAGAAAAGCAGGCAACCTGTTCGGCTGCAGGTCTTAAGTATAAAGAGTGCTCACGTTGCGAAGACAGAACAGAAGAAAAAATTCCTGTTACGGATCACAGCTATGTCTTATCCGATACTGAACCAACTTGTACGGAGAAGGGCTTCACAACTCACGCCTGCAAAAACTGTGGGTACAGCTACGATGACACATTTGTTCAGGCACCTGGTCATTCCTACGGCGAATGGGTAACAGACAGAGAAGCATCTGTTCTCTGCGAAGGTCTCAGACACAGAATTTGTGAGGTTTGCGAATTCAAGGATGAGCAGTCAATCAGCAAGGTTACGGTTGACGTTGAGAGCAACACGAACTATGGTCTGGCAGTTTTCACTGTTGTTAACGCCCAGACCCTGAAGCCCATTCAAAATGCACAGATATTTATTTCAACAGAAAACGATGGCGAAAACACCTTCCGTACAGATGAAAACGGTAAGGTCAGCGTTGTTATGCCCGTTGGCAAGCAGAAAGTTTCTGTTTATGCAGACGGTTGTCTGACAAGAAACCTTACGGTAAATATTTTAAGCGGAACAAATAATATTCCTCAAATCGGCTTGAGTGACACAAAAACATATAATGCCGAAATCAAGCATCACGTTATGACGAAAGAAGAAATCGAAGATGCAGGGATTGACGTTTCCGCCACCGAGAACAAGCACGTTGTTAAATATGAGGTTGAGATATCTTATGAAGCAGAAGTTGACACATTCAGTTTAACGTATTATATGGATGATGACGACAAAATTATCGGCGGCGGCGGTACAGCCAAGAAAGATGGCGAAACTGTTTCCGTTACGTGGGTTGATGACGGTAACGATAAGGGACATTTCTATATCCCGAGCAATAAGCCTGATGAGCCTGACACAACGATTTACCCTGCCGCAGAGAACTTCTATCTGATTATCAGAGGTGAGGTTAAGTGGCTTAAGGAAATATTTGACGTTGAGATGCTTGTTATCAACAACTCAAACACCGATACTCTTGAAGATTTAACCGCAACTCTTACTTTACCCGAAGGTCTTTCTCTTGCAAAAATGGCAGGAAATCCTCAAAGCCTTGAACAAAAAGTCGAAAACGTAGCAGGCGGAAAAACACAGTCTGTTCATTGGTACGTCAGAGGCGACAAAGAAGGTTCTTACGGACTTGAAGCAAGGCTTCAGGGTAAGGTTATGCCGTTTGATGAGCCTATTGACGACGTGTTTGTTGCCGAAAACAATATTCAGGTTTATGCCGGCAGTGCACTTAATCTGCATTTTGAATTCCCGAGTGCAGCATATTACGGCGAGGATTATCCTATTACAATCACTTTAACCAACGTTTCCGACAGAACACTTTATAACGTGAATCATATGGTTCAGATCGAACAGGGAATGGAAGTGTTCTATTCGGATGGCTCTTCAAAAGAAAAAATCGAAACGTCTGATTGGAAAGCTTTTGGCGTTGAAGAATTCAATCCCGGTGATAAGATTATTATTGAAACGTCTGTCAATATTTTCTTTGAATCTGAAATTATGCAGGCGAAGATTGAAAGTTACATAGGGATGATTGACGGTCTTGAGCAATTGGTTGAAGCGTATAAAGCTGTAAATGTGGCGGCAAACGCAATCGACGGTTTGAAAAGCTGTGTCAGCGGTTGCGTTAAAGCATTAGACGATTTTGTGGCAAGCTCAACCGTCAGCAAGGCAAAGGCAGAACTTTTCAAGCAGCTTCACAGCAAGCTTTCAGGCTTGTATTCCAAATATTCAAAGAGCGGAAGCAAAACCTTTGATGCTGTTGCAGGTCTTGCCAACTCAGGTATAAGCACGACCCTGAATGTTATAACAAATGACCCTCAGGACTGGCTCGAGAAGCACTCTGAAGACGATATAAAATCACTTCTGAAGAAGATAACAGCGCTTGAGTCAGCAATGAATGCAGAGGAAAGTTCACAGAAATTCAACATCTTTGATTCACTCAGAACCGCAATTTCTGCTATTCCGATAATGTTTGCTTTTTCGGACATAACAATGATAGAAAGCGAAAACAACACAACGTCAATTCCCTGGTCATACACGGTTTCAAAGGCATCGCCGCATTATTTCGGTGTTTCCAACGTCAGCAAATATATGATGTCTTTTGTTAAGATTCTGCTTGGTGAGGTATATTCAGATGCCGTTCCGAGTTATCTTCAGCTGATTTCAGGTGTAGATGATCCGTTTAATACGGAAGAAGCCAAGAATTATATCATCGCAACAGAAAAAGAAATTGCTCAGTTCAAAGCAAAGGATGCAACAGGCAAAGTAACGTTTAGGGCATGGATTGAACGCAGTGAAACAGGAGCAAAAGCCCGAACATCATCGGTTTCAGATGATTTTGTTCTTACAACAGACAATGATTCGGCAAAGTATGAAAACGGTGTGCTCACCTTTACAGGCGATGGTATGATTTCCGTTCAGCCCCAAAATACAACAGGCGGTACGCTTTATGTTGAAGACAGTGAGGGTAACGTTTACACCTATGTTATTGAGGTGGTTGAAGCTCATACTTGCAAAGCTGGTGCACAGAATATGGTGATTGCTCCAACAAGGGAGTATGACGGTTTTGCTGTTAAATGCTGTGATACTTGCGGTGAAATTATGGAGGTAATTAACCTCACCAAAGAGGACTGCTGTTCAACACACAGTTTCGGCAAATGGGAAACAGAATCAGAAGCAACTTGCTCTGCCGAAGGCATTAACACAAGAACTTGCTCAAACTGTGGATTTGTTGAATATCAGTTTGTTGCCGCATCAGGTCACGCAATCAGTTCGCACAAGATAACAAAAGCATCCACTTGCACAGAGAAGGGCGTAATGACGTATTATTGCTCTTGCGGTGAGAGTTATACAGAAGAAATTATCGAAACAGGTCACACGTTCAGCACGTGGAATACAACAAAAGAAGCAACTTGTGAAGAAACAGGTCTCAAGACTGCCGTTTGTACAGTGTGCAAACAGACGGTTGAGGAGGTTATACCCGAAACAGGTCACATTGACGCAGATAGCAACGGAAAATGTGACGTATGTACACAAGACCCCGAGCCTGAAGATGAGGAACAAGTTACTCTTAAATCGATTTCTGTATATTCGGAACCGACGAAGAAAGACTATTATCTTGGTGAATCGCTTGATACAAGCGGTCTGAAACTCAAGCTTACTTACAGCGACGGAACAACGGAAATCGTTTCGGACGGTTTTTCAACAAATGGATTCAGTTCGGTTTCTTCAGGGACTAAAACCGTAACGGTTTATTATAACGGACTGAAAACTTCGTTTGATATAGAAATCAATACGGTTTCAATCAATATTGCCGAAGAAAGCAAATCAATGTTTATCGGTGATACATATAAGCTTTCAGCAACTACCGTTCCTGATGGTCAGGAGATTATATGGAAGTCATCTGATGAAAACATCGTAACAGTATCAAACGGTGTTGTTATGGCGGTTTCGGACGGTAATGCAACCGTTACAGCATCAATTGTTGTTGGCGGAAAAACTTACAGCGCAAGCTGCACAGTTGTTGTCAGCGACCCGAAGGGCGTAGTTACGTCTGTAACCATTGTTGATGAAAAACTGAAGACTGATTATTATGTCGGCGACCCCCTTAACACAAGCGGATTGCAGCTTGAAATAACCTATGCTGACGGCACAAAAGAAATCATTTCAAGCGGTTTTGCAACAAACGGTTTTGACTCAAGCGATGCAGGCTCAAAGACTGTTGTTGTTGAATACGGCGACTTCACGTTAAATTATGATATCACCGTTAAACCTGCAGACGAAAGAAAAGCACTCTATTCAGGCACTTGTGGCGCACAGGGTGACAACTTGACATGGACTCTTTATGAAAACGGTCAGCTTGTGATTAACGGCGAAGGGGATATGAAAGATTATAGTTTTAAGGAGTCTGCTCCGTGGGATCAGTACAATGAATCAATTTCAGAAGTGCTTATTTGCGACGGCGTAACAACTATCGGTTATTGTGCGTTCTGTGATTGCGACAACCTTATAAGCATAACCATTCCTAACAGTGTAACAAATATCGGTGGTTATGCGTTTGAGTATTGCGATAGCCTAACAAGTGTAACGATCCCCGACAGCGTAACAATCATCGGCGATTATGCGTTCTATGATTGCGACAACCTTGCAAGTGTATTCATCGGTAACGGCGTAACAATCATCGGAAATTCTGCGTTTGAGCATTGCGATAGCCTTACAAGCGTAACCATTGGCAATAGCGTAACGACCATAGGCAAAGGTGCGTTCTCTGATTGCTACAACCTTACTTGCATAACAATACCCGACAGTGTAACAACTATTGAAAATAGTGCTTTCTCTGGTTGCGACAGCCTTACAAACATAATCATCCCCAGCAGTGTAACAAGCATCGGTGATGATGCGTTCTGTTATTGTGACAGCCTTACAAACATAATCATCCCTGACAGTGTAACAAGCATCGGTGATGATGCGTTCTATTATTGCGACAACCTTGCAAGTGTATTCATCGGTAACGGCGTAACAATCATCGGCGATTATGCGTTCTATTATTGCGACAACCTTGCAAGTGTATTCATCGGTAACGGCGTAACAATCATCGGAAATTCTGCGTTTGAGCATTGCGATAGCCTTACAAGCGTAACAATGCCCGATAGAGTAACAGTCATCGGTAATTCTGCTTTCTTTGGTTGCGGTAGCCTTACAAGTGTAACGATCCCCGACAGTGTAACAACCATAGGTGATGATGCGTTCTCTGGCTGCGGCGATATTACAAGCATTAAAGTTGATTCCAATAATAAATATTATTCAAACGACAACCACGGAGTCTTGTTTAACAAGGATAAAACTAAGCTTATACAGTACCCAATCGCCAACACAAGAAAGAGCTATATGATCCCCGACGGCGTAACAATCATCGGAAATTCTGCGTTTAAGTATTGTGACACCCTTACAAACATAATCATACCTGACAGTGTAACAAGCATCGGTGATGATGCGTTCTATTATTGCGACAGTCTTGCAAGTGTATCCATCGGAAACGGTGTAACAACTATCGGTGATGATGCATTCTATTCTTGCGTCAATATAAAAGATGTATATTATATAGGCACAGAGACTAAATGGAACGATATTGTTGTTGGTAAAAATAATGATTGTTTAATAGATAATGAAATTCACTTTGATTTTAAGGTTTTGCTTGAATCTGTTTCAATATATGCCAATACATGTGAGGTAAAATACTATGTCGGTGATATGCTTAACACAAGTGGATTAACTCTCACCGCAACATACAACAACGGTACAACCAAGACTATCAGCAGTGGTTTTACCTGCACACCCACAACGCTTAATACAGTAGGCACGCAGAAAATTATCGTTACTTACGGAGGCAAGACAACGTCGTTCAACGTAATAGTTGAAGAAGTTGTAGTTACAAGTCTTACAGTTAAGAGCAATCCTACAAATATAAGTTACTATGTTGGTGATACTCTCAACACAAACGGCTTAACTCTTACAGCAACATATGACAACGGTACAACAAAAACCATATCAAGCGGATTTACTTGCACACCTACAACACTCAGCACTGCAGGCACACAGAAAATTACCGTTACATATGGCGGCAAGACAACTTCGTTCAATGTAACTGTTGAAGCGATAGCACTTGAGCGCATAGCAGTCAAAACCAATCCCGACAAAACAAACTACTATGTTGGTGATACACTTAACACAAGCGGTCTTACTCTTACCGCAACCTACAACGACGGCACAACAAAGACTGTAAGCAGTGGCTTTACCTGCACGCCCACAACACTTAACACAGCTGGCGCGCAGAAAATTACCGTTACTTACGGAGGTAAGACAACTTCATTCAATGTTACAGTTAAAGAAGTAGCACTTGCAAGCATTGCAGTTAAGAGCAATCCCACGAAGACAAGTTACTACGTTGGCGACACCCTCAACACAAACGGTTTGACACTTACTGCAATCTACAACAACGGTACAACCAAGACTGTAAACGGCGGCTTCACTTGCACACCTGAAAAACTTGAAACAGCAGGCACTCAGAAAATCACCGTAACTTACGGTGACAAATCAACAAGCTTTAATGTTGAGGTAAAGGCTGTTGAAGTTTCAAGCATATCAATTGCAAGCGTTCCCGAAACACTCAGTTATTATGTAGGCGATACTCTTTTAACAAAGGGTCTTGCAATTCTTGTAAGCTATAACAATGGGACATCTGAAACCGTCACAAGCGGCTTTACCTACACACCGACAACGCTTGAGACAGCGGGTACACAGAAAATTACCGTTACATATGGCGGAAAAACGACTTCATTTGATGTAAATGTTATTCTTCGCGGCAATTGTGGAGAAAACCTGACATGGACTTTGGATATAATTACAGGCGTGCTCGAAATTTCGGGCAGAGGGGAGATGGAATCGTATAACCATTTGAATTCCAATAAAGCGCCTTGGTACAATAACAAATCAAATATTAAATGTATAAAAATAGCTGATGGAGTAACAAGCATAGGGGATTCTGCATTCTATAATTGTACCAATCTCACAAATATAAACATTTCTGATAGCGTAATGTGCATAGGCGAGTTTGCATTTTACGATTGCGACAACATTACAAGTGCAGTTATTCCGGATAATGTTGCAACAATCAACAAAGGGGCTTTTCTAAATTGTGACAATCTTGCAAGCGTAACATTGGGCAACGGCTTAAAAACAATTGGTCAAGGTGCGTTTGAACGTTGTTACAGCCTCACAAATATATTAATTCCAGATAGTGTAACTATCATTGATAAATGGGCATTTATGTATTGTGAAAATCTCAAAAACATAACTATAGGTAAGGGCGTAGCTCAAATTGATACGTATGCATTCATATATTGCTATAATCTTGATTCAATTACTGTAGATGTCAATAATCAACACTTTTCGAGTGACAGCTATGGTGTATTGTTTAATAAAGATAAATCTGCCCTTATTCAGTATCCGGAGGGGAACGCCAGAAAAAGCTATGTAATACCCTCAAGTGTATCTTCTATAGGTTATGATGCGTTCTTTAGTTGTAACAATTTAACAAATGTAACAATCCCCGTCAGTGTAACCAGTATAGCTAATCAGGCGTTCTATAGTTGTTATAATCTTGAAAAGGTCTACTATACTGGTAGCAGAAATAATTGGGAATCGGTAGAAAAAGGATCTTTTTATTCTGATTTGATATCTACTGCACTTATTTGCTACGGCGACATTATTTCTGCTCCATCAGTAACAACTCTGAACTACGGCGACACTCTTATTCTTCACGCTGATATGAACGAAGCGTTACCAAGTGGTTGGACAATCAAGTGGACTGCTAATAACAGGAACTTTGATTACACCGTTTCTTCAGACAGTTCAACTTGCACAATCACCCCGAGCAAGAGTGGCAGCACAACATTTACCGCAACCGTTTATGACGAAAACGGAAATGTAATCAGCAAAGACGAGCAGGCAATGACCTCAAAAGCTGGTTTCTTTGATAAGATTATCGCATTCTTTAAAAAGCTGTTTGGTTTGACAAAGGTTATTCAGCAGTCAATTGATGTCATGTATTAATTAAACACAAAGAGCTCATCCGAATGGATGGGCTCTTTTGCATAAGCATATCAAATTAAATCATTTTAAAATACTTTAACGCATCAACGATAGCTTCTTCTTTTTCCTTGGGGCACTGTGGAACGTGTGAGTTGGGATTCTTAGGCTTATTATATGCCTCACCGACTTCGATGCCGTATTTGCGTTTTATTTGGGAAATATAGAGGGTCGAAACTTTTAGACCGTACTTTTTCAGAACATAAGCCTTAATCTGGTCATAGGTTGGTTTGCCGTCATTTATTGATATATCAAGCTTTGTGAGGTCAAGCTCAATGTTGATAACGTCATCGGGCGGAAGTTTGACCAAAGAAACAACCGCCTGGCAATGGCCTGTTCGGGGGAACTTATCGACGGGGGTGGCTTTGAGTGCGGAATAGCCGAGGTCTTTGAAAATTCCGCAGTCTCTCGCAAGGGTTGCGGGGTCGCAGGAAACGTAGACGATTCTGTCGGGATTCATCTGAGCGGCGATGTTGATCATTTCGGGGCTGCAGCCCTTTCTCGGCGGATCAAGGATTATGACGTCGGGTGTTACGCCTTCGCTTTTCAGCGTTTCTGCCGCCTGCGCCGCGTCACCGCAGATAAAACGTGCGTTATTTATTCCGTTGAGATCTGCGTTGATTTTTGCATCCTCAATCGCTTCGGGAACGATTTCAACGCCGATTATTTCCTTTGCATTCTTTGACATTGAAAGACCGATTGTGCCTGCGCCGCAATAGAGGTCAAGCACCGTTTCGCTGCCCGTAAGCGAAGCGTATTCAGCCGCTTTGTTATATAATTTTTCTGCCTGATTGCGGTTTACCTGATAGAATGACAGCGGCGAAATACGGAATTTCAGTCCGCAGAGAATATCCGTTATGCAGTCTTCGCCCCAAAGGGTACGGCACTCTGCGCCGAGAATAACGTTTGTATCTTTCGTGTTTGAATTAACAATGATGCTTTTTATTGAGCTTTCTTTTTTTAGCAGAGCATTGACCAATTCGTTTTCCGCAGGCAGTTTTTTGCCGTTGATAACGGCACAGACCATAATCTCACCGCTTGCAGAGCCTTTTCTGATATAGATATGGCGAAGCAGACCTCTGTGTGTTGTTTCGTCATAGACGGGTACATTATACTTTTTTATATAGTCCGAGAATACGCCGAGAATTCTTCCGAATTCTTCAGGCTGAAGAAGACAGTCGGGGCAATGCACGACTCTGTGGCTGTGAGGCGAATAAAAGCCCGTTTTTATCTCTCCGTTTTCGGCGGCAACGGGATACTGCGCCTTGTTGCGGTAGCGTTTATCGCTTTCAGCGGCGATAATCGGTTCAAATTCAGGCTCAACTCCGCCTATGCGTCTGAAACATTCCGCAACGTGGTCAGCTTTAATCTTTGACTCGGCATCATACGTCATATGTGAGAAAACACAGCCGCCGCATTTAAGATAAACCGGGCATTCGGGAGTTATACGGTCAGGCGAAGATGCAATAACGTTCTCAACCTTCGAGAAGGCATAGGATTTTTTGACTTTCAGAATATGCGCCGTTATTTCATCGCCGACTGCGGTTGCAGGCACAAAAATTGCCATACCGTTATGCCGCCCCACACCGCTTCCGTTAACTGAGCAGGATTCTATTTTCAGTTGTATTCTGTCGTTTTTCTTGATGTCCATCGGAAACCTCCGAATTTTGATGAAAGTATTATATCATAAAATGCCGTCTGTAGTAAACAAAATATTTGAGATATGTTGTTGTTTTATTAAAATCGGAATAATATGCTTGATTTTTTTCTGAATATTTGGTAATATAAATCGGTTAAATTTTATGTACGGAGGTAAAGTATGAAAAAGATAGCAATCAGACTCACTGCTGTATTTCTGGTTCTTTTGTTTGCAGGCGCAAGCTTTGTGACCGTTTTTGCAACCGCAACCGACACAACGGCAGAGAATGACACACCTGTAGTTGAAGAAGAAAGCGACGTTCACGTTCTCGTTCTTCAAAGTGAAAGTCTTGAAGTTGTAATCGGCAAAAAAATTCAGATGACCGCATCGGTTTCGGGTGTTGCAACCCAGCCTCAGATTTTCTGGAAATCGCTCGACCCTGAAATCGCAACCGTTGACGGAAACGGAGCGGTAACAGGTGTTAACGCAGGCAGAGCTGTTATTATTGCAACCGCTTACGTTGACGGCGAAACTCTCAAAGGTGAATTTGCCATCAACGTTATCACTTCAAGCAACTTCCTTAAGGATTTGCTGATGGGTCAGCAGATTCTCAGCTATCAGTACAGCTACATTGACGACTATTATTACACAAACGACAAAGAAGCATGGCAGTATAATTTCGGCTTCGGCAAAATCTATGACTTCGTTTCACCCTATATTCTTCTTGAATATGACTATATCCGCGTTTTCTTCACCTATGAAGGCAAGGACTGGATGCTCCAGATGTGGAAGGGTCAGTACGGAATGGTATTTTACGGCGGTGAAATAGGCATTTACAACCGACCTCATTCTGATGACGGTGTGAACGATTGGACGTTCTTCAACTGCCCCGGCGAAGAAGACTGGCTCGGTATGGAAATGACACTCTGGCACGAACAAATCGACGGCTCGTGGAAGCGCGAATTCACAAGAGAATACGATAAATACTGGTGGTGTACAGGCTTCAAAAACGGCCACGTTCGTCAGGAAGAACCCTGCGACGAGCTTCGCCTTGAGGGCAGAATCACGTTCAAGGATGAAGAAATGGCAAAGCTTGTTACCGAAGGTCTTAAGGAATGCGGATTCGGCATAAGCGAAACCAAAGACGGCATCGGCATTGATGAATACTATGCAGAAGGCAGCGACGTATACTTCATCTGGCAGGATATCAGTGAAGCGGAAAGCACAATGTTTATCAAGGTTAATTTCGGCGCACTTGCAGCACTGAGCGTAATGCCCTTCTGGCCGATTATTCTTCCTTTTGTGAATATGTTTGCGATCCTCGTTGTTCTTGTTTCTTTTATACTTTAATATAAAAATTCTCCGTCGGGCTTGACCTCGGCGGAGTTTTGTTTTATAATTAATCTATTACCTAAATAAATTTGGAGGTATGAAAATGAAAAAATTCAAGAAAACTCTCAGCGTAATGCTTGTTGCTCTTCTTGTTATGCAGCTCGGTATGGGCTGTGTAGGTGCGTTTGCGGCAAGCGACTACACCATTGTTTCCCCTTATGCAGACGTTGAATGGGAAGGCGATGAAGCCTGGGGCGCATACAAAGGCACTCTTCATACTCACACCACTTACAGCGATGCAGACGACACACTCCCTGTTATGATTAAGGAATATTATAATCAGGACTACGATTTCGTTGCAAATGCAGACCACGGTATCACCGGTGTTGAATGGAACAAAGAGCCTGATACCCAGCTTCTTTATACATATCAGCTTCTCATTGATAACCCCTATGAACATCTTACCGATGAAGAATTTGAGCAGATTACTTCAGGCAAATATCCTCTTTATGACGGCACAATCCGTAACAAAGAAATGACCTGCGTTACAGGTGCTAACGAATTCAACAACCTTTCACTCACCAAGAATCACGTTAACGGTTATTTTCTCCCTGCCGATAAGGGCAACGGTTTCCCCGGTGCTGAAAACGAACTCGGTTATGAGCAGGCAATAAAGTTCATTGACGAAAACGACGGTCTTTCACACATCAACCACCCCGGTGACTGGCTCGCAACCAATTCCGATATGAACAATGTTTACAACGAAGAAGCCGTTGAATTTTTCGGCAATCTTATTCTCAAATATGATTCCTGCCTCGGCACAGAAGTTTTCAACGAAGATAACGGCACAACAGGCTATGACAGAATTCTCTGGGATAACCTTCTTATGCATACTCTTCCCTACGGCAAGAACGTTTACGGCTTCAGCAACACAGACGCTCACGATACAGACAACGTTGACACTTCATTCAGCATCTTTATGATGGAAAAGAACGACGTTGACCATATCAGAGCAACAATGGAGAGCGGCGCATTCTTCGGCGTTACAAGAAAAATCCGTGCAAATCCCGTACTCGGTCCTTCAACCGAAATCGACGCAATGAACAAAAAGGATATTCCCTATCCCATGTTCAAATCGCTCACGGTTGACGGCCATAAGATTACCGCAAACGTAACAAACGCAAAATACGTTCAGTTCATTGCAAACGGTGACGTTATTCTTTATGCACCCGTCAGCGGCGACGGTACCGTTACTCTCGACCTTGACACAGTCAAAGGCGCTGAAAACTTCCTCTACGTAAGAGCAGAAATTGTTGGCGACGGCGGCGTATGTATTTCTCAGGCAATGGTTATTGATAACGGAACAAAGCCTCTTGATTTTGAAGCTCCGAAGCCCTCATTTGCGGAAAGCCTCAAAATCTGGTTCAGAGGCACAAAGATTTACACTATCGCAATGGAACTCATCGATCTTATAAAAGGTTAACAGAATATCAAAAAGCCGTCGGTGAAAACCGACGGCTTTTCTTTATATAATATCTTTATATAATATCTTTAAATTCAACAACCTTGTTTGTTTTGCCCGATTCGAAAATCGCTTCAACAAGGCGCATCAGTCTGCGCTGCTGATTATGGGTTACGATGATATCTTCCTTGCCGTTGAGGTAAGCGAAGATGTTTTTATAGTATTCAATCCATTCCGCTTTTTCGATAACAAGAGGATATGTTTCGATTGTGTCATCCGTTCTGGGCGCCATTGTTTTGGTAATGCCTGCGCCTGCAACAATGGGAACCGCATCTCTGTTTTCCCAATCGGAAACCTTAACGATTTTGCCGTTCCACTGCCAGTCATTAACAACAGCCGTTCCGTTTTCACCAAGCACGTACCAGAGCGGAAGCTCAATGAAGTTGCTTGTTGTGACCTCAACGTAGAACGAAAGCCCGTCGTCAAAAATCAGAGTTGTACGGAAACCGTCATCGCAGTTTTCGTTTGTTACGTTTGTCAGCTCAGCATAAACCGTTTTGAGTTTTCTGGGCAGAGTCATCATAGGCGCCTGGTCAAGAAGATGGATACCCCAGTCATAAACCATACCGCCGCCGTGTTCGGGCTGATTTCTCCAGTCGCCCGGCACACCT
>JAZSBC010000167.1:0-12310 GCA_045602245.1 Acutalibacteraceae bacterium
GCATCGGTTCTTGCTCTTGCGGCATCTTCAAGATATTCCTGAATCTGACCTCTGAGATTTTCTGATGTAACCTCGCTCTTTTTTGCCATATCGGCATATTCGAGTGCAGTAACAATAGCTGCCTGAGTTACGGAAATTCTGACGTTGCCTGCCATAAGTCCGCTGATTCTCTTATCAAGCTCTGCGCCGAGCTGAGCAACGTAATCAAGATCATCGTCCGTTCCGATGTTGTATTCTTCGCCTGCTATCATAAGTCTGATTTTTTCCATGGTTTTTCACCCCGTATTATATTTTTTATATTTTAATTATACAACAAATATTTGAACTAATAAAGAGATTTTTTAAAATTTTTTGTCTTTAATTGATAATCATATTTTTATATGGTATAATGTGAAGCGTGAAAGGATTGATATTATGAAAAGAATTATGGCACTTCTGCTTGCCGTTACTATATTATTTTCACTGAGCGCCTGCACAAATCAGAAAAAAACCGCGCTTGTTATTGCAGGCACGGAGATAAACAGCGAAATTTTCACGTATTACCTTGATAAGGTCAATCAGGCGCCGTTAAACTACGGGCTTCCTCAGAATCCGCCTGCTGCAGACCTCAAAAAAGCCGCAACCGACGAATGCAAAAAATATCTTGCCGCAAACACGAACTTCTCTGAAAAAGGTCTGTCGCTCACTGCATCTCAGAAGGTTGAAATTTCGCAAAACGTCAACAACTACTGGATTCGTTTTGAAAATCACTATAACAAAATCGGCATTTCAAAACAGACGCTTACAAAAATTTTCACTTCGGATGCATACAAAGATGCTCTTTTCTCCGCAGAATACGATAAAGGCACGGGTAACGCAGAAACAGAAGCCGTTCTTCAGGATTATTTTTATGAAAACCATATCAGCTTCCGTTCCGTATGCGCCTATTTCACAAAGCCTGACGGCAATCCGATGACACAGCTTGAAAAAACTCAGCTTCTCTCCGCTGTTGAAACCCTTGCAGCAAACGCGGATTCCGATATCGAAAAGTTTGCGGAAGCGGTTCAGACCGCAGGCTACAGCCTTTCGGATTCCGTTCTTCTCAAAAAAGATGCAGGAACTTATCCCGACGGCTTCTATGAAAAAGTTTCAGACCAAGCTGATAACACCGTTCAGGTTATAACCTATGACGAATGCGTTTTCATAGTATGGAAAGAAAACCTCAAGGAAAAAGGTGAAAGTATTTATTACAGCTACCGTTCTGCGTGCATAAACGACCTTTATTACGAAGAATACGAAGCCTCGCTCAACGAACAGCTTGAAACCTTCACCGTTGAAGAAAAAAGCATCGCCGATAAGCTCACAAACAAGATCGCATAAAAAATTCCCCGTACCGCTCGGTACGGGGATTCGTTTTTATTTCTTCTTTGCAGCAGCTCTCTGAATTGCCTTAACAACTTCAACAATGGGAATTACAAGGAATGCAAGACCGATTGAGATGCCGTATTCAAGAGCGGTAAGCGCAGGTTCGGTTGAACCTTCGGGGATAAACCCAAACATCTCTGCAAGGAAGGGAACTTCAATAACAAGTGTTGTAAGAGCAAGTGAAGCAACCATTGCGCCGTAAAGCACAAAGTTGTGTGACTTCTGCTTGAATACCATACCAAGAACAGAGCCTCTCTGTGAACGCATATTGAATGAGTGGAATATTTCACACATTGACATCGTGAGGAATGCCATTGCCATACCGTCCATACTGTTTTCAATATTTGTGAAATGGAAATGATTCCAAGCTTCTGCCACTGTTCCGTGAATACCGTAGAGTTCAAGGAATTCGCCTGTAAAGAATGCTATAAGTGTAAGGATTGTAACAAGTGCGCCCTGATAGAACACATCGAATCCCATACCGCCTGCAAAAACGCCCTCTTTGCTGTTTCTGGGTTTGCGCTGCATTATATCTCTTTCAGGTCTCTCAAGACCGAGAGCAAGAGCAGGAATACTGTCTGTTACAAGGTTGATGAAAAGAAGATGAGGCGCTTCAAGAATTGTGAACTTCATTATGGTTGCAATGAATATTGAGAGAACTTCCGAAAGGTTTGAACCGAGAAGGAACTGAATTGCCTTTCTGATGTTATCATAAATTCTTCTGCCTTCCGACACAGCTGAAACGATTGTTGCAAAGTTATCGTCAGCAAGAACCATATCGGCAACGTTCTTTGTAACGTCTGTACCCGTGATACCCATACCTACACCGATATCCGCACTCTTGATTGAGGGAGCATCGTTAACGCCGTCGCCCGTCATGGCGGTAATCATACCTCTTGCACGCCATGCATTAACTATTCTTGTTTTATGCTCAGGCTGAACACGTGCATAAACCCTGAATTCTGTAACTCTTTCAGCAAAATCTTCGTCGCTGATTTCGTTGAGCTGTGCGCCCGTGATAGCACCCGAAGCATCTTCAATAATGCCGAGTTCCATTGCGATTGCAACAGCGGTGTCTTTATGGTCACCCGTAATCATAATGGGAGTGATACCTGCCGAACGGCATTCTTCAATAGCCGCCTTAACCTCGGGTCTTACGGGGTCAATCATACCTGTAAGTCCAATAAAAACAAGGTCGTTTTCGAGAGTTGCGGGAGCAAAATCCGCAGGAGCGGCATCATATTTCTTAAGAGCAACCGCAAGAACTCTGAGAGCCTTATCCGCCATTCTCTTGTTATCGGCAAGAACAGCCGCCTTAACGTCTTCGGTAAAGGGAACAATTTCGCCGTTTATGAGTGCGCTTGTGCAAATCTTGAGGATTTCATCGGGAGCGCCCTTTGTATACTGAACGATTCCGTCAGCCGTCTGATGAACGGTTGACATCATCTTTCTGCCTGAATCGAACGGAGCTTCGCCGATTCTTGGAGCATTTGCAACAAGGTCGTTCTTGTTGAAGCCGAGAGCATTTGCGTAGTTAACAAGAGCCGCTTCGGTGGGTTCACCCGTAACAACGCCCGCTTCGTCAATAGCGGCGTCGCAGCAAAGAGCCATCGCCTTTGCGATAAGTGCCTCATCGTCGCCATAGTGGTCAACAACAGTCATCTTGTTCTGGGTAAGAGTACCCGTTTTATCGGAGCATATTATCTGAGCGCAGCCGAGGGTTTCAACGGCGGTAAGCTTTCTGATGATCGCATTTTTCTTTGACATATTGGTAACGCCGATTGAAAGAACGATTGTAACAACCGCAACAAGACCTTCGGGAATAGCCGCAACAGCAAGCGAAACGGCAATCATAAAGCTGTGAAGTACAACGTTCAGAGGCAGTGCCTTGTCTGTTATATAAGATGTGATAAGCGTATATGCGAAAAGAACCACACATATACCGAGAACAAGCTTTGTGAGGATTTTTGAAAGCTGAGCGAGTTTAATCTGGAGAGGAGTCTGACCCTCTTCTGCCTGAGGGATAGCATCGGCAATCTTGCCCATTTCGGTATCCATACCCGTTGCAACAACAACGGCTTTGCCTCTGCCGTAAACAACAACAGAGCCCATATAAGCCATATTCTTTCTGTCGCCGAGGGGAACTTCGCCGTTTTCGCCAACTTCAAGAGCTTCTGTTTTCTTATTAACAGGAACAGATTCGCCCGTCAGCGCAGCTTCTTCAATTTTCATGCTTGCGTTTTCGAAAATACGGCAGTCTGCAGGCACTGCGTCGCCTGCTTCAAGCACAACAATGTCGCCAACAACAAGGTCTTCGCTCTTAACGGAGATAAGCTTGCCGTCACGGATAACCTTTGAGGTTGCCGCACTCATTTCCTGAAGCGCCTCAATCGCCGCCTCCGCCTTGCTCTCCTGAACAACGCCGAGAACAGTGTTGATAACAACAACTACAAGAATAATCAAAGCATCTGTAGGCGGTTTGAAAACAAAAGTGCCTGTTTCAAACCATTCGGTAACAGTTGAAACAAATGCCGCAACGATAAGGATAATAATCATCGGGTCAGAAATCTGCTCTAAAACACGTTTGAAAACAGTTTTCTTCTGCCCTTCTTTGAGCTTGTTCTTTCCGTTTTCAGCAAGTCTGCGTTCAGCTTCGGCGGTTGTGAGACCGTTTTCGGAGCTGTTCACTTTTTTGAACACGGATTCAACCTGTTCAAGATAGAACTTCATGCGAGTCAATCCTTTCAATCGAAAATAAATATAAAAGACCTATGACAGAGACAGCCTCTGTCAAAGGTCTTGCTTCCCTTTAGGGCCGTTTGCCAGATGCCTGAAACATCGGTTGTTGACAATCGGTTATGACGGAGCCAATAAAGCTACTCCCCTTTAACTATAGAATATTTTACCATATCTGAATTAAATTGTCAATGGGTCATTACTCCGCAATATAAAATACGGCAAGCTTCTGCACAAGCTCACGGCACAGCTCCTCATACATAAACCTCTCGTAATTTTCTTTTTCAAGAAGATTCACGCTGTCGCCGTCGCTGTTGGTGATATCGGGAAACATCTTGACCGCATCGCCGCTGAAACGCACGAGGTCCGTTTCGGCATAGCCGCTTTCGGCAACGCTGTCTATTGCGGCGGAAAGTTCGGAAATCTCACCCTGCGCTTCTTTTATCATATAATTTAAAAGATATATGTTTTCATTTCCGGGTATACGGGAAACATAAGAAAAAATCTTTTCGCTCAGATGAGTCCAGCCGCTTATTTTTGCTCTTTCTTCAAAAACGGTGAACGAAACGTTCTTGCCGTCTGAAGCTTTGGTGTGAAGGCGGTTGATTTCGTTGAAAACGTCCATCATTTCAAGTATATCCGCCTGCAGTTCAACATATTCTTTTTCGCAGGAAACAATTTCGGAGAGGGTGCGCGAAAGATTCTCCGCCTCATAGGAAATATCGGTTCCGAGCGGCTCGCTGTTTTCACAGATGCGTTTTGCCTTTTCGCTCCACGCCTCAATTTTTTCTTTGTCAAATTCAGAGATGAGAAGCGGATAATCGCGGTTTATCTCAAGCCTGAGATTGATATAGTCCTCTAAAATCTCTGCGTTTTTATGTTCTGATTTTTCTATCATTTTGCCTGCGGATACAAAATCTCCGCTTTCGACGTTGGATTTTGCGGCATAATAAAAAGCAGTGTCCTTCGAAAGCAAAATGGCAAAAACCGCCACAATAAGCGCGGCAATAACCGAAATTGCAATAATAAGAGCGCTTCTTTTGTTTTTTCTGCCCGATGCCATATGCTTTCCTTTCCTGTGTTGCCACAAAATATTTTGTCAGATAATTATATCACACAGCACAAAAATAATCAAACAAAAAAATTTTTAAAAATATCAAACAAATGTTTGCATTTTTTGAACATTTGTGCTATAATGAGCAAGGAGAAATTATAAACACCAAGAAAAGAGGATTGTGTATGAAACCAATTACCCCTATTCAGCAAAAAATATATGAATTCCTTGTAGAAATGGCAAAAGAAAATATGACCCCCAGCGTCAGAGAAATCGGCGCGGCCGTGGGTCTTCGCTCAACCTCATCCGTTCAGGCAAATCTTGATGCACTTGAGGCGGCAGGTTATATTCAGAGACCGCCCATGCTCAAAAGATGCATCAAAATCGTGGGTCAGGCAGAGAACATAACTCACGTTCCCCTTCTCGGTACGGTTACGGCAGGTCAGCCCATTCTTGCAGTTGAAGAAATTGAGGGCTACCTCCCCTTCTCAATGCCCGGCGCAAGCGACAAAGAGCTTTTCGCGCTCAAAGTCAGGGGCGAAAGTATGCTTTGGGCAGGTATTCTTGACGGCGATATCGTTATCGT
This sequence comes from Acutalibacteraceae bacterium, assembly GCA_045602245.1. Lineage (GTDB taxonomy): Bacteria > Bacillota > Clostridia > Oscillospirales > Acutalibacteraceae > CAG-177. The sequence goes on from JAZSBC010000167.1 coordinate 5,781, forward strand.
TGAAAGAACACCAACTGCAGTCAACGGTGAAATGGTTGTTGCTCTTGTTGAGGACTCGGCAACGGTCAAAACTTTCTACAAAGAAAACGGTCATTTCAGGCTTCAGCCCGAAAATGATGCCTTTGAACCGATTATCGTTGATGAAGTTATTATTCTCGGCAAAGTTATTGCGAGCTACAGATATTATTAATGTATATATTATAAAGGGCGGCCTGAGCTTATGCTCAAGCCGCCTTTTTCATTTAAAAAATAACGCTGAAAAGTTTTCCTATATATGAGAAAATATTTTTAAAGATAAGCTGAACGGCAACGAAGGGAATCTGCGAGAAACCGGCGGTGCCGAAATTATCATAAAGCCAGAGGCTTGCGTCTGTGAAGAAGGTTGAGGGTTCTTCCTCTTCTTCAGCTGTCCACACGCCTGCTTTCACAAGGCAGTTTTCAAGTCTTTCTTCAATCTTGTCCTGCTGACCCGCATAACAAAGCGTTCCGTTAACAAAATCTTCGGCTTCTTTGATTGCCGCCGCAAGTTCTGCCGCATCTTCTGCGCTGAGAGTTGAAGCATCAATAGATTTTGCGGCAGGAATATAGTTGTTTTTCAGATCTCTCGGGTCTCTTGATGCGCTGAACTGAGGATATTCATCGGGGAGCGAGTAAACGTCCTTTATATCATCGGTTGCGAGAAGTCTTGTTGCAAGTGAAATAATAATATCATTTCTTGCTGTCTTCTCGTGATTCTGAGCGTCAAAATAGAAGGTTGTATCGGGAAGAAGACCCGTTGAAGCATCAACAACGTTATCGGGTGAGATGTGGTTGTGGGTGCGGTCTGAACAGTTGGGGCTTGTGTTTGCCTGCTTGTATCCGTCGCCGAGAGTTTCGCCGACGAGTGCGCTGTGAACACCCATAGCGGTTGATGAAAGATGAATAACGCCGTCTGCATTGTCATCGTTCCAGGAATTACCTATCTGATAAAGAGGAACGTCATAGTCAACAATATTGAAAACTTCTACGCCTGCATCAACAAGCTTCTGAATGTTTGCGTTTGAATTAAGCTGTGCTCTGTAGAAAGCATCTGTCTGCTTCTTGATTTCGGGCTTATCGCCGAGGAGAGCTTCCGCAGCTTCGGGATAATATTCCTTCGGGCAAAGACCCCAGAGCATTGTGATATTTGCCGCAACGTCTTCAACAAGGCAGTCTGCAACGCTTCTGAGAGCGCCTTCAAGAACTCTGTCAGGAAGAATTCTTACAAGAACTTCAATCATTCTTGCATCTTCTTCATCCATAAGTGTTTCAAGGAAGCCGTTGTAAAGATACTCGGTATCAAAGAAAGTGAAGTTCTTTGTATAAAGGTCGCCTACGATTGTTGAACCGTTGAGCGCGGGAACGATATAAACAACTTTGTTAAGATCGTTCACAACGTCGGGATAGTATTCAAGAAGACCGTTTGCAATCGAACCGCCCATACTGATGGGAACAATATTAACCTTATCGTGGCCTGTTTCTTCCTTAACCATCTGAATGAAATCATAGAGTTCGTCTACGATATCACGGTTGTTGCCAAAGGAATTATATGCAAAATAATAAAGATGGTCTTCGCCTGCGATTTCCGAATAAGCCTGAAGAGGAATGTTGTCATAAATCTCTCCTTTTTCATAGTCACTGCATTCCGCAACCGAATAGGGATATTTCTCAACCTCAATGTTGCCTGTGTTCTTGCCGTTTTCATCGCACATATTAACTGCAAAGCTGTCAAGAACAACATCTTTCAGAGCACTTGAAAGACCTGCATCGTTCTGCGTTACAAGAGTGAGGAGCGCGGGAACAAGAACTCTCATAACGATTGTTTTAACGTCAAAAATTGCAGGAAAACAGCTCATTCTGTCGCCGTCTTCATCAAGAATATAGTCGCCGTTTTCATCAAGCGCCCATACGTTTGACTGGCCGATTCCGGGAACAACGATTGAGGGGCAGATATCGCATTCGCCGCCGCACTCCGTTTTTGTTGCCGCGGATGCGTTGAATGCAAAAACAGAAAGAATGAGCGAAAGTGAAAGAATTACAGAAATTAACTTTTTCATATTATTCTCCTTTTTTGATCAGCTGAACAAACCCGTTACAGCAGAAACAATAATTGTATACACCTTTGAAATTGCAAGTGAAGGCATTTCTGAGAAACCGTTTGAACCGAAATTATCAAAAAGCCAATTGCTGAGCTTTGTGAAGAAGCCTTCTTCCTGAGCAGGATAGGGTTCGCAAACAGTAAACTGCGGGAAATCGGGATCCGAATAAACATCGGTTATTTCATTTTCAAGAATTTCGAGAGCAAGCTTGAGAATAGTGGTGTTCAATGCGGTCTGCTCGTGCTTCTGACCTTTAAAGTAGAAGGTTGTATCGGGAAGCATAGCTGTTGAAGCATCGACAACCCTGTCAGGCGAAATGTGGTTATGGGTCGGGTCTGAGCAGTTCTTGCTCGTGTTCTGCTGAACATAACCTTCGGGCAGTGTTTCGCCGACATTGGCGGCATAAGCACCCATTGAAGTTGAGTCGAGCTGAATGATACCGTCTGCATTTTCGCTGTCGTATGAATATCCGACGCCGTACATCTGAATATCATATTCCGCAACGTTCAGCACCTCGACGCCTTTATCTATAAGCTTCTGAATATTTGCATCGGAATTAAGCTGAGCCTGATAATATTTATATGTCTGTTCTTTTATTGAAGCTCTTTCGGGGTCTGAAAGATATTTCTCCGCCGCTGAAAGATAATCGTCGGAGGGACACATAGCCCACATACTTGTGCTCTTTGTCATAATATCGTTAACAAGCACTTCAACGCCCTTTTCAAGGCCCTTCATAACAACCTCATCGGGAAGAATTCTGAGAAGAGTTTCAATCATTGATGAAGTTTCAACGTCGAAGAAGGTTGAAAGGAAGCCGTCATAAAGAACTTCGGGGTCAAGGAATCTTATTCTGTCATTGAAAGCATCACCGATGATGGTTGAACCGTCAAGGCAGGGAACGATATAAAGAACCTTTGCAAGGCAGTCCATAATATCGGGATGATATTCAAAAAGAGCGTTTGCAAGGCTTCCCCCCTGGCTGATGGGAGAGATGATAACCTTATCGTGGCCCGTCTGCTCCATAACCATATGGATATAGTCATAAAGCTCATTTGCGGTATCTATATGGTTACCGAATGAGTTATATGAGAAATAATAAAGGTGATCTTCGGGATAGCAGCTGTCATGCTCGTCGAGAGGAACATGGTGATAAGGAGCTTCCTTCTCTTCTGCGGTGCAGTCTGCAAGTGAATACGGATATTTTTCTACACAAACATTTTTCGAAGGCTGTGCTTCGTTATCACATTTGTTGATGCCGAATATAACGTTGATAATATCGGCAACTGCATCCGAGAATCCCATATCGCTCTGGGTTACAACCGATGCGAGAAGAGGGAAAATTGCTGTTTTGATGATTGCGCCGATATCCATAATGCCGGGGAACACTGCTGTTTTATTGCCGTCCGCATCAACAACAAAATCGCCGTTATCATCAACCAACCATACGCTGGACTGACCGAGACCCGGAATAATAATTGTGGGATAATATTCGCAGTCACCGTCGTTACATTCAACACTCGGAACAAAAGCCGAAGCATTGACTGCAAACATTGAGAAAACCATCGTTAAACAAAGAAAAACAGAAATAAACTTTTTCACTTGTTATTCCTCCTGAATTCTATAAAGGTGAACGGAAAAATCCGTTCACCTTTAAAAATTAACCGAAAATTTTGCCTGCAAGGTTGCGAACGGGTGAAAGCACCCAGTCAACAACGCTGCCGCCGCCGATTGTGTCAACAAGGAACTTACTTGTTCCTTCAAGAGCATCTTCAAGGAAGATATCCATATCCGAAGGCTCTTCGTCGTATGTATAGAGATCATACTTTGCAAGAATTGCGTTGAGTCTGTCTTCAGCAGCCTTAACCTTTTCGGGGTCAACTACAGATGCGTTGATAACTTCTTCGCCCTGAGCGATTGCTGCTTCAAGCTCTGCTCTGTCTTCCTCGGGAAGAGTGATTTCGCCGTTATCAGCCTTTTCGATAAGACCCTTTGCATCGGGGAGTCTCCAACGGCGGATATATTTTGTGTTGCAGGAATAGTTGAACTGAGGATGATTTGCGGGATCATCGTTAACGTTTTCAACCTCATTCATAAGGATTGACTTAACGAGATTGAGAACTGCATCATTGTTGCCTACTTCGTGATGCTGATCAAGGAAAATCCATGTGTTTTCGGGAAGAACTGCTGTTGAAACGTCAACCTTATTATCGGGTGAAACGTGGTTATGATCGGGATTTGTGCATTTCTTCTCTCTTGTGTATTCAACGTCTGCAAGAGTCTTGTCACCGGGTGCGCCTGTTGCGCCCATTGTTGTTGAAGCAAGATTAATGATACCGTCAGAATTATGCTCTGAAGCTGATGCAACGATGCCGAAGAAGGTGTAGTCCTGCTCGCCGAAATCAAGGTTTGCGGCAGCGATTGTGTTAACCTCAACGCCGTCTGCAACAGCAGCGAGAATGTTATCCTGAAGATTAAGCCTTGCCTTCTGGAAGCGGTCTGTTCTCACTTTAAGCTCGGGCTTCTCTGTGAGATATCTTGCTGCAAGAGCATCGTATCTGTATGAGGGAATCATTGCCCAGATCTGGGGGCAGTTGATCATCATCTTATCAAGAATTGCGCTTATTGCGCCCGTCAGAATCGCATCAACGCCCGCACGGGGAAGAATATGGAGGATTATGTTGATGAGATAGCCGAGAGCTGCGTCATCGCCGAGAATGGGGGGAATGAATTCGTGATAGAAATATTCATCCTCAAGGTTCCATTTTCTGTCCATCATATCAGCAACGATGTCAGTACCGTCAAGGCAGGCAACAACGTTGATAATCTGGTCAATATCATCGTGACCGTGTTCGTTGAGATATGCGGTAAGGATTGTACCGCCGAGGCTTACGGGGAGAAGAGTAACCTTATCGTGGCCTGTCTGCTCCTTAACCATCTGGATATACTCGTCAAGCTCGTTTGCCGACTTGATGGGGTCGCCTACAAGGTTGAAAGTATAAAGATAGATATGGTCGCCGCCGTAAACAGCTTCAACGTTCTGAAGAGGAATCATTCTGTAGAGCCAGTCTTTATCATCTTCGGTCATCTCTGAAATGGGATGATTCCATCTCTGAGTCTGAAGATTGTTGACGTGGTCGCCCTTATCGTTGCATTCCTGAACCCAGAAAGCGGCGCTTGCAGCTTTATATGCAGCCTGCTCAAGAGCAATATCGTGCTGGAAAACGATTGTTGCAAGAAGGCTGCCTACAAGTGCGGGAAGCGTACCCCAGAGCTTGCTCAGCTCAAGGATAAGGAGTGTTCCGCCTACCGTGTTGCCGTCTGCATCGAGATAAGGCTCGTTGTTATCGTCATAAAGGTATGTGGGTGAATGGTTGATACCGGGAAGAATAACTACGGGTGATTTTTCGCAGTCTTCTCCGCAGGTTGTTTTCTTTTCAGCCGCAAAACCGGTCATACCGATTGCACCGACTGAAATCATAAGTGTTGCGCAAAGAATAAGTGAAATTATTCTTTTGAATGATTTTTTCATTTTTGCACTCTCCTTTTGGAATTATCCAAATATACAATTTATATTAACACACATTTTATATAATTTCAACAATATATTAATAAAAAATTAAATAAAAATATATAATGATACAGTGTGACGGATTTTGCTTGACTGTAATGCTCCGAAAGTGATATTATTTGTTTTGGTGATTATTATATGATTAAAAATATCGTTTTTGATATGGGCGGAGTTCTGATTGACTATAACCCCGAAAAAACGCTGTATTCGATGTTTGACAAAGAAACCGCAGACATACTTCTGAAAGAAATTTTCAGGAATCCCGTCTGGTCCGATAAGGACAGAGGCATAATCTTCCCCGATGAGATTATGGCGATGAAGAAAAATTCAATTCCCGCCGAGGTTTATGATAAAGTATGCGGAATGGTACATAATTTCTATCCGTATATGCCGCCGTTCGAGAAAATGTATGACTTAATAAAACAGCTCAAAAGAAACGGCTACGGAATATATCTGCTTTCAAACGCATCAGGCGATTTTCACGAAAGAAGAAGCGGCATTCCTGCGCTTTCGCTCTTCGACGGCGTGCTGATTTCGGCAGATTACAAACTTCTCAAACCCGAAAAAGAAATATACGAAGCCCTCTATGAAAAATTCTCGCTCAGACCCGAAGAATGCTTCTTCATCGACGACGTTCAGGCGAATATCGACGGCGCAAGGGCAACGGGAATGGACGGCCACTGCTATTATCACGGCGATATTGAAATTCTCAGAGCCGCGCTTATTGAAAAAGGCATAAAAATATGAACTGTTACACCGAAGTTGCAAAAAAAATACCCGAATTCATATCTCTTGCGAATTCAATCCGTAAAACCCGTCTGCCATGCGGCGTGACGGGGCTTTCG
>JAZSBC010000168.1:0-12858 GCA_045602245.1 Acutalibacteraceae bacterium
CGATAATTTCCATACCGTCGCCGAAAGTAACCTGAACAAGGTTATCGCAGGCATAGAAAGTATTAAGACCTATTCTTCTTGCGGAATAACCCGTATCAACTGACCTTATTGTGTCGCAATTGTAGAAAGCGTAGCAGTCGATTTCTTCAACGTCGTCGGGGACAACATAGTTATAAGCCTTGCATTCCTGCGGAAAAAGGCTGAGAAATTTGCCCTCTTCGGTCTGAGTGAAAAGCACGCCGTATTCATCGTTGCTGTAAACAGGGTTATTTTTGTCAACAGTTATTTTTTCAAGATCTGAGCATCCGTAAAGCGCACCGTAATGGTTGATATACGGATAGCCGTCAATCGAAGTTACGCCTGCAGGAATATACAGCGACGTCATTGTGCAGAATTTGAATGCCTCCTTGCCGACTGCCGTTACGGGGTAGCCGCCGAGAGTTTCGGGGATAACAACGTCGCCCGTAAGCGTATCTTCATAGCCTGTAATTGTGGCGGTTTCATCAATAACGGCATAAATAAAGCCGTTTTCGGTGAAGCTCTCCGCCGCAAATGCGGTAACGCCGGTCATCGCAATGCCTGAAAACATCATCGCAACAAGCATTAACGATACCACTTTTTTGAAAGCTTTTTTCATTTCAATCCCTCCGCATTATAAGTAAGCTGTTATTTCATATGATTCGCCCGACTGAGCAACAAGGCTGTCCGACACGCCGCCGATACCGCTTGTGGGGGTATGACCCTCCGCCTTTATCAGGGGGAATACGTTGCTGTGGCTCAGCACTGTACCGGGTTCAACCTCAACGGTGAATTCATCAACCACGCTGTCGTCAAAATCAAGCACCTTCACGTTCAGAACCGCATTGGGCGCCTGAGTGGTGGTGGTCGGCTTCGTTGTGGTCGGAGCTTCTGTTTCAGGCTCTGCGGTTGTGGTGGGTCTGCGCGTTGTTGTGGGTTTCTTGGTAGTGGTCGGTTTTCTTGTTGTTGTGGGTCTTGTTGTCGTCGGTTTTTTGGTGGTAGTCGGTTTCTTTGTTGTTGTGGGTTTCTTGGTGGTGGTGGGTTTTGCGGTTGTGGTCGTGGTTTTCTTTGTTGTGGTCGGCTTGGTTTGTGCCGATGAGGTCACGGTTTCGGACTCGGTGGTTGAAGCCGTTGTTTCCGTTACGGACACAAGCGCCTGCAAAGCCGTTTCGCTTTCGGGAGCGGGAGCGGTTGTGACCTCCTCCTGCGTCGAGGTCGGGGGTTGATCCGCATTGCGTTCTCTCAGTTCTCTGACGGTAAACACAGCGCCCGTTGCAGTGCCGCCGACTATGCCGACTGCCGCAAGACCTACCATTACTTTCTGCGCCGCGGTAAGCACTATCGCTTTTGCCGCAGCGCCCGCGCCCGTTGATGCCGCCGCAGTGGTTGCCGTCGTAGCGGCGGTTGTTGCGGTTACTGCGGCTGTTGTTGCCGCCGCCGTGCCTGAAACGGCAATTCCCGATAAAACACGCGCCGAAGAGCCGCTTTGCACAAAGGTATCCGATGCTTTTTCGCAGGCAAGCGAAAGCGCCCAGATAACAACGCCGATAGGCGCCGCACTGTAGAGAGAAGTGATTCCCCTCTTTTCGAATTTCGCTTTCAGGTCTTTTCTCGCAGTGAAAAGTCTGTTTTTAACGGTACTTACGGGAATTTCAAGAGATTCGGAGATTTCGTTAACGCTCATCTCCTCAAAATACATCATCATCACGCAGGCACGCTTCTCCTCGGTCAATTCGCCGATGGCATCCATAACCGCACTGTGAAGCTCATCCTGATTGAGATTTTCTTCGGGGCTGAACGAGGTATCCTCATCGGGAATAACCTCAAAAGCCTCATCTTCACCGCCTTCAAAAAGACCCGGTTTCTTCTTCTTGAGAGAATCCTTGCTCTTGTTGGCTACGATATGATGAAACCAACTGACGAAGCTCTCGGGCTTATCGAGAGAGCCTATCTTCTCAAGCATTTTTACATAGCTTTCCTGAAGAATATCCTCTGCATCCTGCTCGTTTTTGGTTATTTCGAGAGCAACAAAATATGCCCTGCCGCTTGTAAGCTTGTACAGCTCGTTGAACGCGGCGTTATCGCCGCCCTGAAGCTGCGTTACAAGCTCGGCTATTCTTTCATTTCCCTTATCCATAAGTTCACCGTATTTTTCCAAATTATAATATATTTATATAATTATATAGTATATATATTTAAAATTCAATAACTGTATAGTTGATTTTTGTTCTTGTGTAAGTATATGTAAGATAAATTGTATTGCCGTCCGCAATGATTGAGGGGTATGAATATTCTCCGAAGAGTTTGTTCTCAAGCTCAATAACGTCTTCCCACGTTTCACCGTTATCCTTTGAAACGGAAAGAATGAGCTTGTTGCGGAAGCCTTCAATGCCGATGGGGTTATACGCAAGCCAGAGCCAGCCGTTATCGGTCATAACGCAGTCGATGCCGCTGCTGTTATTCATAAGCTCCATTGCATAAGCATCGCTCCAGGTATATCCGCCGTCATAAGAATCGCACTTATAAATTCTGCCTGCCTTTGTTCTGAACATTGCGTGGATATTGCCTTCTTTATCCTCCCAGAGAGTGGGCTGAATCATCTCAACGTCCTTGCCCATACCGTCTTTCGCAACGATATAATCGGTCTTTTCCCAGGTTGCGCCGCCGTCTGTTGAAATATCAAAAAATGCCTTCCATTTGCCCTGCTCCGTGGATGCGGGAGCAATCATAACGCCGTCTGAGGTGACAATACATTTGTTTTTAACGGGTCCCCTGCCGCCGCTTGTATCGCCTTCAACAAGCTCTTTGGCTGATGTCCAGGTTTTGCCGCAATCATAGGTATCGCAGTATTTCGTTACCCAGTTTTTTGTGTTCTCTCCGACTTTATAATAAAGCCTTACGTAATCGCCCATATCCTGAAGCACGGGATTCCAATGCGCCACGGTATCCTCCGAAGCAAGCTGAACGGGAGTTGACCACTCGCCGCTTTCGCAAACGGAATACCAGATTCTTACGTCGCTATTACCCTCTCCGCTGCCTGCAAACCAGGCTGAAAGCAGGTTTCCGTCAGACATTTTTACAACCGTTGAGGCGTGCGCACTGTTGAAATGCTTCTTCGCCGCAAAGATTTCTCCTCTTTCGGCGGTAAACTCAATATCCGATTTCTTGTTTGTGCTGCCGATAAAAAGGCTCATAATCCTTTCTGCGTAATCTTCCATAACCTGAGTGAAGCCGATTCTCGGCGGAGATACACTGTCCGCCGCGGCAAAAGCCTGAGTTGTTGAAAACGCCGAGCCTGTGAGAGTTATGGCGCAAAGCGCCGCTGCAGTTATTTTCTTAATAATATTTTTCATTGCTATTCTCCTTTTGTTTTTTATCCGTTAATCATATCGGTGCCGTCACGGAACGGCTTTGTTTTTTTATCGCTGTCAAGATAAAGCACGCCTTTTTTTATTGCCGCTTTCAGGTAGTTGCACGGGGCATCAAATTTTTCGGCATAAATCAAAGTGGGCGGTTCATCGGGTACAATCAGCTCGGCAACCACGGTTTTGTTTTCTTCGTTGACCGAGATATCCAGCGAATGCAGCCCGTCAAGATTGACTCTGGTTTTTTTCGCATCCTTATTCATAGCATCCCTCCGTTTCTGCCTTTCACCTATAAGACGATGCAAAAACGGGGTTGGTCTAAATGAATCGGGAATTTTTTGAAAAATTTTTTCTTCTTGTCAATCCTGACGATGTGTGGTAAAATAATAAAAAAACAAAAGGAGATTTTTTTATGATAGGTTTAGGCAAATGGGCTTGTAACGTTAACACAATGTTCTTTTCAGGTGAAGTAAAACTCAGAATTTTTGACGACAACGGAAGCTACGGCTTTGAGCTTGACATTCCCGGCGTAGGCTCACCCGAGATCATTGTTAAAAAAATCGAAATTGAGGACGAAACCGTAACAGCTGTTGTTCAGACAAGCCTTCTCCCCGACAAGGATATTGACCTTCACGTTAACTTTGACGGCGACGAATTCGACGGCTTCCTTAAAATTCCCTTCATCGGCAAGGTTAAGTTCAAGGACGGTCACAGAATAGCTGAATGAGAATCCTCATAATTCTCACGGGCGGCACCATCGGCAGCCGCATCAGAAACGGCAGCATTGACACCGACGAAACAACAAAATATGCTCTGACGGAAAGATATGAGTCCGTTCACGGCAAAACGGATTTTGAGTTTTCGGAACCTTACCGTGTTCTGAGCGAAAATCTCTCTGCCTGCGAACTCAATCTTCTGCAGAGCAAAATTGCAGATAACCTCGAAAAGGGATATGACGGAATTATTGTTACTCACGGCACGGACACCCTGCAGTATTCAGCCGTTGCGGCGGAATATGCGTTTGCAGACTGCGGAATACCCGTTGTTTTCGTTTCATCGGATTATCCGCTTGAAGACGCAAAAGCCAACGGACATTTTAATTTTGAAGCAGCCGTTGAGTTTATCAAAAGCAAATCGGGGAACGGAGTTTATATCAGCTATAAAAACAGCCGCGAAAAAGCAACTAACATTCACGTTCCGTCAGAAATCCTGCAATATCCCGAGTGCAGCGCGGATATTCTCTCAATCAGCGGCATTCCCTATGCTTATTATGACGGCAAAATAACTCTGTGCAGAGAAAAAACACCGTCAAGAAAGGGACTCGGAGCGATTGAGTATGCAAAAAATTCAGGCATTCTCGTTATTGACAGCCGCCCGGGCGACAGCTTCGGTTATTCGCTCGACGGAGTTAAAGCGGTTATTTTCAAGCCCTACCATTCCGCAACTCTCAACACGGCGAGCGTGGATTTTCAAAAATTCTGCATTAAAGCAAAAAATGCCGATATCCCTGTTTTTGCGGTAAACGTAAAAAGCGGTATCGGTTATAAAAGCGCCGAACTTTTCGGCTCGCTCGGAATCATTCCTCTGCCATACGGCACTTATATTGCCGCCTATATGAAAATCTGGGCGGCGGTCAGCCTCGGCAAAAATCTGACGGATTTTGCTTTAAATAACTAAAAATCTTTACAGCCTTAAAAGGAGTGTTGAAAAAACACTCCCTTTAAGGCTCTTTTTTATGTTATCCGAGAATGAGATGTTCGCAGCAATCTCTGATCTCTGAAAAGATTTCTGCCGCTTTGGAAGAAACAACGTCAAATATAGCTCCGACGTTTCTCAATGCTTCGATCACGGACTCACTTTCGCCAAGCCAATGCATATAAAGATTCATCCAGTTTTTCAAGCTTGAAATTTTGTTTCCGATGCGGCGCTTAAGCAGATCAAGGTTTTCTTTGGCTGTTGCTTCGGTTTCTGTGCATTCCTTTTCAAGAACAAACACTCCGCAAATCATAACCACAAAATATGCTTTGTCTTCATAAGGACGATAGTTTTCACCCATATAAACATTTACTTCTCTGCCGTTGGGAAGCTTAACAACAATTTCCTTGTCCCAATCAAGAACAAAGCTCTGTGTTGAACCGTCTGAAAGAGTTACGGTGAGAGTTTCGCCTGCAATACCCTTTCCGCCGTTATCCGTATAGAAGCCGAAGCTGTCAAACATACCTTCACGGTAAAAACGCTTGCAGGTGAGATATTTGTCAAGGTTTGTGATTTCAACCTTCTGAACGAAGTGAGTGATGGGATAGCAAGTGAGAGTATATTCCTTTTCAACGCCGAAGGTGTTGATTGTTTTTACTGTGTTTTCACCTTCAACAACTTCGCTGCCGTCAAGGGTATCAAGGCGAATATATGCGCCTTCAAGAACTGTTGTGTTTTCATTATCAAAAGTGAGTGTTGCATCTGTTCTGAAATCAAAACCTTTGCCGCTGCCGTAGCCGAAGTCATAACCCTTGATAAGGTCCTTGAGTGCATTTTCATCAAGGCTTACGTCTGTAAGCTCTGCGCCGAGGTATTCAATTCTGATTGTGTCCTGAGGAATATATTCGGAATAAGCATAAACCGCTGTGTAAACTGTGCCTTCGGGGATATAAAAGATTTTGTAGCAATCGTAATCGTCTTCTTCTTCAGCGGAAAAATATCCGTATAAACAATCTGCATAGCCGTGAGGCGCACCGTTTCTGATTTCTTCCGAAACGTTATAATTAAGCTTATCGCTTGAACGGAAAATGTAGAAGCCTGCCTTTTCACAGTCGAAAGTGAAGCAGATATCTGCAAGGTTTTCTTCGGAAAGGATGTTCGGGCCTACGCCAAGTTCACCCTTGTAAGTGTATGTGTCAACGCCTGTGTATTCGCCGAAGTCGCCTTCGTAAGTCCATTTGACTGTGTCGCCGACGTTTGCGGCAAATGCGGTTGATACAACGCCGAGCGAAAGAATAAGTGCGAGTGAAAATGCGATGATTGATTTGAGTGTTTTCTTGATTTTCATAGTAATTCTCCTTTATCAATTTATTTGTTTTTCAGTTTATATGAGCATAAAATTTGCCAAAAGACCGATTTCATAGAAGACGTTTTCAATGCAGTAGCCGATACTGTTGAACAGGTAGCGTACCTGAAACATTGCCGCCTGAATTTCGCCTTCTGCAATATACTCTGTTATGTTATCAATGTAGTAGTCAATGCGTTCAAAATCCAAGATTACGTTTTGTTTGAAATGCTCAACGTTATCGCTGAAGCTTGCCTTTTCTGTATTCAGTTCAAATGTACCGATACTCGTACCGCCGTATCTTTCGTCTGCATAAACCCTGAAAAATACAGTTAACGTAGGAACATAAAGATAGTATTCAAAGCGAAGTTTAATTTCTCTGCCGTTGGGAAGAGTTAAGGGGCAATAAGTCTGACCGGGCTTCACCGTCTTTGAAGTGCCGTCCGTGAAATTAACGGTAACTTCATCAACCGTATTGATAAGGTCAAAATAATAGTGATAATAAACGTTCGCTGCAACGCCTTCGGGAATTTCAGCCTCAACGCCCGAGATATAATCCGAGATATACGCTGCACTGATTACCTGCTCTGACGTATAGTCGATAAAAGTAAGGTTAATCGTATTTTCGCCCCTCTGAGGCTCGCCGACAAAACTGAAATAACATCTTAAATTCTCTGCTTCAAATGTTTTGCCGCCCGTGAATGTTACTTTTGTGTCAAAATATCCTACCCATTCATTTGTGCCGTAATTATCAAAATCACAGTCAACCAAGAATTCTTCTTCATTCTCAATTTCAACAGATTCAATATTTTCGCCGAGATATTCGATTTCGATTGTCGTTGAGTCCGTCGTGCCGGGTACGCCGCCAATAGCGATATCAACGTTTTCATCACGGTGGAAAATAATGTACTCAATACCGCCGATAAGTTTCATATCGCCCCAGCCTTCATATTTGCTGCCCGATTTTTCGGGAGTGCAGAAATATTCAAAAACGTCATCTGAAAGCTTTGCTGAATAATAGCCGTTTTCGAGCTGAGATAAATCGAAATAATAATAATCGCTTTCTTCGATTTTTATTGTGTTTGTGCCAACCGCGAGGTCTGAATGATAAGTACATTCTACCGTTTCACCGTCAACGGTCCAGATGATGCTGCCGTTTGCGGCGAATGCGGTTGATACGATGCCGAGTGAAAGAATAAGTACGAGTGCCGTTGCGATGATTGATTTGAATGTTTTCTTGGTTTTCATAACTTTTTCTCCTTTTTTCGTAAAAATCGGGTCATTTTTAACCCTTACACCCTATAGACGACTGGTTTTGAGGGTTGGTCTATAAATTCAGAATAAAAATTCAAAAAATTTCAGGAAAGCAGAAAAAAACTCGTGGATTTTGCAGCTTATATATTCACCGTAGGAGCTGAACACTGTCCAGACCTCAAGTTCATCTTCAACAGTATCTCCATTTTTATCCTTTATGGGGTTGCCCTGTGAATCCACAACCACAACCTTCAGTGAAGCAATTTCGCATTTTGTTTTTGTAATTTCGCAGGATGTTCCGTCTTTCGACTGATTAAGTTCAATGCGGTCATCGTTTGCAATCCACTTCAGATATGCACCCTCGGGAAGAGCAAAGCCTTCTGCCTGAACGGTATGTGTTTCTCCGTATCCTATGGTAACATTTTCAAACCCACCGTAAACCTCAACGCCGGGATAAACAACAATCTCAATATCCTTGGTTATTGTTACGGGGTTTCCGTTTACTGTGTATGGGTCTTCGGGAAAATAATGTACAATTGATGCTGTTACTGTCAGCGTTCCGCTTTTAACGGGCATCATTATGAACGAACGCCCCTCGTTTGAAAGCTGGAGAGTGTTTGCAAGGTCTCTGATATATGAAGATTTATCCTCAAACATCTCTTCATCGCTGAAAGTCCACTTGATTTTTTTATAACCTAATTTTCCGGTTATTGCCTGGAGCTCAACCTCTTCGCCGTAATTGACAACGATTTTTTCAGGCACTTCAAGTTCAAGAGTCAGGTCTTCTTCGGTCTGAGCCGCAAACGCAAATGCGGAGGCTCCGAATGAAAAAATAATTGCGAGTATAACTGTAATAATTGATTTGAATGTTTTCTTGGTTTTCATAATTTTTTCTCCTTTTTTCGTGAAAATCGGGTCATTTTTAACCCTTACAACCTAAAGACGATTGGTTTTTTGATTTGGTCTAATGATTTTTGAAAAAATTTTTAATTATTTCTGTTTTTTATCTTTTTTATGATTTTTACGGTAATCATTATCAGAAACGGAACCATCAACTGTACTTTCGTCATCAGACTCAAGCATCTTTTCAAAGTCAAATCATATGTTTCAAAAAATTCAATTTTATCAATGCTGTTCCATACCAAACAGCCGATAACAACCGTTATTGCCATGCCGATATGATTACAGATATACATTTCTTTTTCTTTGCCGAGTAAAACGTAGATCACTGACAAAGCACACAAAAGGACAAGCGCCGCAAAATTCAGCCACACCCATTTGTCGGACAAATAATAATCAACCGCAAAAAAAGCAAAACCAAACGGTATGCAGAAAGGAAATGCAGTAAGAACATTCAGAATCTTCTTCATATTTCTTCCTCCTTTTCGGAATGTTTCTTATCCCCTACACCCTATAGACGATTGGTTTTTGCAGTTGGTCTAACATTTTAAAAAAAAGAAAAGTTTTTTATAAAATAAAAAAGTGCGTAGCCAAAGCTACGCACCAAAAAACACATAACTCCGATTGCTGCGAAACAAATCATTCTCCCATAACACAAGTATGCGAAAACAGAGCATGTATTTTTACAAAGTTAAAATACACACTTGCGGATGGGTTTATTCGGATTTGTTTCGCACTTTCAGTATATCACAAGACGCAGAACTTTTCAATATTTATATACAACTATATATACCCGTAAAAAGAAAAAGCCGAGGCAATAAGCCTCGGATTTTTCTCGTATAAAACGGGGGGGACAAAAGATGGTAGTGTTTTAATTAATTATTCGGAAGCTTTCTTTGAATACTTGGTGAGATAAACAATTCTCATAAGCCATGCTTCCACGGGATTGATTGCCTTGGGCTTACCGAAAACGTTTGCGGTAAGCAGAGTAAGGCTGCTCTTGCTCATAATCATATCAACTGCCTGTGCATCGCCCTCATTGGAGCCGCAGCAGAGAGCGCCCTGATCCTTGATAAGAACCGCGTTCTTCCTCTTGATTGCCTTAGCGCACTTTTCGGGAGCAACAGTCTTAACGGTGGGACCGCAGATCTGAGCAAAGTCATCAAGCAGGGGCTTCATTGTTTTGCCGAGCCTTGAAACGGCTACAACCTCGCTTGAAGTGTTGTGAATGATATTATTGAAATCGGAGCGTTTGAGATAAATATCTCTGTGAGCATTTGCGATATCAGCAAGTGCTTCTGATGACGCGCCGGTGTTGAGATCCATTGAAACCTCGGAGCCGTCACCCTTATTGGTGAAAACAATCTCTCCGCTGTCTCGGTTGCATTTGCTATTATACACCAAAGACTCATCAATTTCAACAGTTTTTTGAGATTTTGTAAGTTTATCTGCCATTTCTGTGCAGAAATTATCAAGGTTTTCAGCGTTTATGCCGAATTTTTCTTTTGCAGAATCAAGAATGTACTTTGCACATACCTGCTCAAGGGTGTTTGCAACCTGAAAAGCCTCTTCGCTGTCTTTGCCGAAGCAGAGAGCGCCGTGGTGAGCCATAATAACAGCCTTTGAGGGGCTGAGGCGGAGAGCCTTTGTAACGCCCTTCTTGAGCTTCTTTGTTCCGGGCAGACCGTATGAGCCGAGATGGATTCTGCCGCCGATGAACTTGCCTGCGTCGCCCACAACCTTTTCAATGCCCGTTGAAAGCGCACTCACTGCGGAAGCAACCTTCTGGTGGGTGTGGATAACGAAGTTAGCCTCGGGGAATTCTTTATATACCTCAGCGTGGATGCCCTTTTCCGATGAAGGCTTAACGTTGCCGCCCCATTCAAGGGTATTGATGGCAACCTCAACGATATCGTCGGGAGTAAGTCCGATATAGGGCTTGCCGCTGGGGGTGATAACAAATGTTTTATCGTCAACACGGCAGCTTACGTTGCCCCATGTTCTGGCGATAAGACCTGTTGCAACAAGTCTTTCGCCTGCTTCGATAACCAATTTTTTGGCGGTTAAAACATCCATAGTTATTTTCCTTTCGGAGAGAAATTATTTCTCAAGACAAACGATGTTGTCGAATACTCTGTCGAATGCTGCGAGTGCATCGTCGATCATTTCTTCTGTGTAAGCAGCGCTTGTGTAAAGACGGCTGCCTGCAAGAGTTACAAGACCTTCTGCCATATAAGCTGCGCCCATATGAGTCATTTCCTTCTTACGAGCTGAAGTTGCGTCAAGAACCGAAGGAATCTGCCAGGGCTTCTTCCAGTTGATTGAGAAGTTGAGAGTACCTACTGTTTCAAGATGGCAGATTGAACCCTGGTTGAATGCAACGAAGGGGAGGTTCTTCTTCTTGATGATATCCTGAAGACCTGCTGTGAGTCTGTCACCCATAAGAGCTGCTTTGTAGCAAGCATCAGCCTTTTCCATTTCCTCAAGCATTGTGTAACCTGCTACACAGCTGAGGGGGTTAGCTGACATTGTGCCGCCGCAGAATGCCTTCTTAATCTTCTTGCCTGTATCGTCAAGACCTGCGCCGAGGTGCTTCATATATTCTCTCTTACCGCCGAGACCGCCTGCACCGGGATATCCGCCTGCCATAACCTTACCGAATACGGTGAGGTCGGGTGAAACGCCGAAGTAACCCTGAGCGCCGCTCATGCTTACGCGGAAAGCTGTAACAACTTCGTCAAAGATGAGAAGAGCGCCGTATTTGCGGCAGAGAGCTTCAACGCCCTTGCAGAAGTTCTTGTCAACGGGTCTTGTACCGCTTTCGGGGCCGACGGGCTCGAGCATAACAGCTGCTGTGCCGCCCTTGAAACGGTTAGCCTTGAGCTTTCTTTCAAGGTCATTGAGGTCGCCGGGGAAGAATTCTTCCGTATCTCTGAAGCAGAAGAGGGGAACACCTGTTGCCTGAGTGAACTTTGAACCGGGAACACGGATGCCGTAGCCGAGCTGATCTGACCAGCCGTGGTATGCGCCGCCCATCTTAAGAATCTTCTTCTTACCTGTAGCAAGACGGGCAACACGGATAGCTGTCATACAAGCTTCTGTACCTGAACCGAGCATACGGAACATATCAACGTTGGGAATAAGCTCTGCAATTTTCTTGCCGAGTTTATACTCATATTCGTGGAAAAGACCTGTTGAGGGACCGCAGGTGTTGAGAAGTTCAATAACCTTCTCACGAACTGCGGGAGGATTGCTGCCCAATACCGTGGGGCCGCCTGCCTGAAGGAAGTCGTAGTATCTGTTGCCGTCGATATCATAAAGATATGCGCCCTCAGCCTTTGTGAAAACAAGGGGGAACGGATAGTTGAAAGCAAGGTTATGCTGAACGCCGCCGGGGATAATCTGCTTTGCTTCCTCAATCATAGCCTTTGACTTTGCACACTTCTTATCGAAATATTCTTCTTCATATTTCTTGAGTGCTTCGGGGCTGATTGAATAGATAGGCTTCTTGATAAGTGCGTCGAGCTGCTTCTGGACAGCCTGCGCATCGGGGTAATTGATAATACCGTGATTTGACATTTTATATCCTCCCTTTTTAAGCGGAATTCCACCGCTTAGAAATTATTTACAGTTTATTATATCATAACAAAAATCTTTAATCAAGACACATAAGCCCTTTTATTTGGGCATATTTGTAACATTAACCGAAAAAAATCATTCCAGACCGAGTTTTTTTGCCATTTCTGCGGTTTTCAGCTCAAGAAGTTTCGAAACGCCCTTTTCCTGCATCGTTACGCCGTAGAGCATATCGGCCTCGTCCATCGTACCTCTTCTGTGAGTAATAAGAATGAACTGCGTGCTGCCTGTCATCTCTCTTACGTAGGATGCGTAACGGCTTACGTTAACGTCGTCAAGCGCCGCTTCAACCTCGTCAAAAATGCAGAACGGGGCAGGCGTAACCTTGAGAATCGCAAAGAGAAGAGCGATAGCCGCAAGACCCTTTTCGCCGCCCGAAAGAAGGTCGATATTCTGAACGTTCTTGCCGGGGGGCTGAACCCTGATGTTGATTGCACATTCAAGCACGTCCTGAGGATCTTCAAGCACAAGCTCGGCTTTACCGCCGTCGAACAGATCCTTGAAGGTTTCGCCGAAGTGGTTGTTGATGCGTCTGAACTGCTCTCTGAAGCGCTCCGCCATCTTACCCGTCAGCTCTTCAATCATCTTGATAAGCTCTTCACGTGCCTTTTCGATGTCGCCTATCTGTGCGCTCATATATTCGTA
>JAZSBC010000169.1:0-6461 GCA_045602245.1 Acutalibacteraceae bacterium
TGTTGAAACAAGCGATAATTCTGTTCTGCTGAAAAACAGGCGGTTTGTCGGCACAAAAGAAACGGTTGCTTACGTTCTTGAAGATGCTGCGGCAAGCCTTAACATCAACGATTTTAAAGACAGATATATTTATGACGTTGTTAAAATCGATTTCAGTTATCTTGCCATTCAAAATATCGTTGCTACTGTCTGGGACACAATTAATGATACATTAATCGGTGTTATAGTTGAGAAAACAAGAACAAGATGGGGCAAATTCAGACCGTATCTTCTTCTCGGTCAGATTCCTCTTACCGTTCTCGGTATGTGGTATTGGCTTATTCCGTTTATATTCCCGGATACTCCTGCTGATGATATGACAAAATGGATTTTCTATTTTGCAATGTCGATTATTACTGAAACGGCAAATACTTTCACAGCTGTTTCCAGAGCAGGTTTCGGTTCAACCATAACGCCCGAGCCGCTTGACCGTTCAAGGCTGATTGCAACGGCAAACCTTATGTCCCACATATTTGAGGATATTCCGAAACAGCTGTTTGGTATTATCTACGACCTTGTAATAAACGATAAAATCAAAATTCAGCTTCCGAAGTTGTTTTCAGGCTTCGGCATCGGTTTCGCTGTTCTCGGAGCGGTATTCTGCTTGTATTTCTTCCTTAATACGAGAGAACGAGTTGTTCAGACAATTAAAAAGCCGAGCGTAATACAAGGTCTGAAAGCTATCGTCACGAATAAGCCGATGTTTATTCAGGTTCTTTCTTCGTTCTTGTCGGGCTTCTCGATAGGACAGAGCCGAACGAATTTCTATATTGACGTTATCGGCTCCGTTACGTGGAAAACCATTGTCGGCATTCCTGCATTCCCCGTTAAGTTTATCAGTTACGGTTTTGTTGAACCGCTCAGAAAACGGTTCTCAACAAAAGCCCTCTGGATTCTTGAAGATGCGTGGACGGATATGCTTTGGATGATTGTTTTCGGTATAGGCTCGATTAATAACAATTTCCAGAAGAAAGCAATTATTTTACCCTTGATGGGTATTGAAGAGATTTTTGAAATGTGTGTTTACGGATTGAGGCGTGTTGTCCCTGCCGAAATCAGTAACGAATCAATGGACTACTGCGAATGGAAAAACGGATACCGTGCCGAAGCGATGATAGGTGTTGCTCAGTCAACAATCTCAAAGCTTCAGCAAGCTATTATGGGCAGTATCAACAGCATCGTTCTGAAAAAGATCGGCTACGTTCAGGGTCTTAAGGTCGGCACTCAGTCGGACGCAACAAAATGGTGGATATTCGCTCTCGGAACGGGTATTCCCATCATCACAAGCAGTCTCGGTATTATTCCCAAGTTCTTCTATCCTCTTTCAGCAGAAAAACGTAATCTTATGTACAGCGAGCTTACGGAGAGAAGAAGCAGGATTGCAGGCAAAATGCAGAATGCAACAGCCGAAGAGGTTGCCGAAATTGCCGAATCACAGTTTATTGTTAAATAACATAAAATTATACGGGCAGTGTCACAGCGGCACTGCCCGTAATCTTTATTCAAATAATGTTTTAGTTCCTGCGCTGTATTCCCAGGCTTTGAATCCTGTATCAAGCGCGGGGCTGTTGAGCGCAAGAGTGAAATCGCGGTTTTCCGCATCCTTGAAAAGGGGATCGGCATAAACAGCATTGTTATAAAGACCCTGTGCGGTCAGTATAACAAGGGACTTTCTGTCAAATATGCCCATTGAATTTCCTGAATAAACGTTACCGCCGTTTTTGTAATCCCAGTAAACGTTTCCGTCATCAACGAACCAGTCGCTTTCGGTATCGAAAGCGTATATCGGCGCATTATCAACAACAAAAATGTTGTTTGTAAGCGTCAATGAATTGTGTTCCTCTTTTTTCGTGATAAGTAAAGCACCGTCGCCGCCGAAAGCAAAGATGTTGTTATTAACCTCGTTGTCTTTGCCGTAGTGCTGGTGGAATGTTTCCGATGAGCAATCGTAAACAAGATTCTTTTCAACAAGAATTCCGCTTGAGCCTTCGTCAAGATAAATACCCCAGCCGCCGTAACCGTATCTGCCTTCATCACAGCCTACGTTATAAATCACGTTGCCCGAAATAACGGTATCGGGCTGAATACCAAGTGTATAAATCGCACCCATATCAGAAAGCCAGCCGTTGCCGATATTATAAATAAGGTTATTACATATTTTTATGTTGTTTGTGGAGTTATCCGTATATCCCCAGTTCCATCCAACGGATATGCCTGTGTACCAGCCGTCGTGAATTTCGTTGTTTTCAAGATTGCAGTCAATAGCGTGGGTGAGAAGAATACCGATTGCGTTGTTGAAAATTCTGCCGTATTTCTGAATATGGCAATCGGTAACGTTGATGTTCTGAGTTGTTGCGGGAACAACAAAATCACCGTGAATGAAAATTGCATTTGCGCCGATTTCATTGAATGAACAGCTTGTAATGTTGCAGTTCTTTGAAGCTTTTTCAAATTTAACAGCAGTGTACGATATGTTTTCGAAACTGCAGTCCGTGAAGTTTATGCCCGATGAAGCGGAAACATTGATTGCCGCAGGGACTTCAAATGCCGCCTGAGGATGATCGGCACCGTATTTAATAATACTGTATAAAGGATGCGACGGATCAAACGCTTTGCCCGTGTGTGTACCGTCTACGTGATCCCAGTCTGTGTTCTTGAAATCAATACCTTGAAAACAAATATTCTCTATGCCGTCAAATGTGAAAAGCAGTTCGTTTACGCCTGCGTAAAGAACCGTGTTTTCGGTTGTGTCACCTTCTTCGGGGATATAGTAAAGCTTGCCTTCCGTTCGGTCAAGATACCATTCGCCGGGGAGCGAAAGCGCTTCTTTAACGTTTTCGTAAATGAAATTATCGTCAATTCTGACTCTCATTGCAGAGGGCTTTGAAGTAACTATTCTGCCCGTTGAAGTGTCAACTGAATGTATCGGCATAAGGTCGTCACGCCAGAAATGCATAAGCTTAACGTCAACGTCGGTCGGGTTTGCAAAATCAAGTATTTCGTTTGTGTTCGCATAAAAAGCTATTGCGTGTGTGAAAAAGTCAGGTGCCCAGGAGGAGGGGACAGCTTCGTTTTCTTTGGGTTCACCTGCAACTTTGAATACACCTTCTTTGGGATAAACAGAACGCGAAAGCCTTTTATCCCCCTTAAAAAGTGAACGGAAATAATCGTTTTCACTTTCTATGCTGATATCGGTTACGAATGCATTAACGCCGTTGATTGTTGTTTCCGACCAGTTTCCGCTGATTTCTTCAGAACCCGAGAAAATTACTTTTTCGTTGGGATATGAACGGAAAAGAACGTTTGATTTATCGGAAGCGGTGAATTCAACGGTTTCGCTTATTGTATATATACCTTCTCTGAACCAAACGGTAGCCTGACCGTTATCGGATGAGTTCTTAAGAATTTCTTTGGCTTTTTCAAAAGTTTTAAGCGGAGCATCAACTGTTCCGGGATTGCTGTCATCGCCGTTCGTGGCAACAATAAGGTCGTTGCTTCCCATAACAAATTCACCCTCGTCAAATGCTGTTTTTACAGTTTGCTGTGAAGCTTGAGGGAATTCCGGAACGGGTGATTTGGGCGGACAAAAAATTACGGTAAATAATGTTATTATTGATGCAAAAAATGCAGCAACTTTAGTGAAAAATGCGTTCATAGTATACACCTCGATATGTTTTTTAAAAATTATATCATATCATATTATTCCAAATCAACTTGTTTATAAAAAACTTTATAATTGAATTTTATACTATACAAAGTTAAAATAATGTTGTAAAATATAACTGTTTATTTGCATATTACCTGCCGTTAAGGAGGATTGATTAATGAAAAAAACTATATGTCTGATGTTTTCCGTTCTGATTATTCTGATGAGTTTCGCAGGCTGCTCGAACGTCGACGTTGAATCAGGTTCGGATATCAGCGAAAAAAATCATATTTCGGATTTTTTAAATTTAAAAGTAGGCTCTGTTAAAGGTTCTGTTCAGGTTGAAATACTGAAAAAACTGTTGCCTGATGCAAAGCATTTCGAATTCAATTCCACCTCAGACGGAATAATGGCGCTTTCACTCGGAAAGGTTGACGGTTTTTCAACAGAAAATTCCGTTTACTGCGCTATGCTGTGGGAAGGAATGAATTTCAGACGAATTGAAGAACCCATCTCGGTTAGCGACTACGGTTTTGTTTTTACCAAGGGTGCAAACCCCGGACTTCAGAACGAAGTTAACGCATTTATTGCTGATTACAATAAAAACGGCGGAATGGATAACCTTAAGAAAAAGTGGTTTTCCTCAACCGAACCGACCGAGTTTGAGGAATATGAAAAACTCAACGGAAAAAACGGTGTTATCAGAATTGCAATCGGTGCGGAGCAAAAGCCTTTTGCATATATGAAAAACGGTAAATATGCAGGCTTTGATATCGAATTGCTTACCGCATTCGCAAGGGAATACGGTTACACCCTTGAAATTTCGGATTGTTCTTTTGACGGTATTCTTTCGGGCGTTCAGAGCGGAATATATGATATCGGAGCATCGGGAATAACAATTACCGAGGAAAGAAAAGAAACACTTGATTTTTCAGACAGTTATTACAGCGATGATCTTGTTCTCATTGTAAACGCAGGCACATCCGCGGCACCCCGTACTCTTGATGATTTTAACAACGCAACTCTCGGTGTTATAGTAGGTTCGATTTACGACGGATACTCAAGAGAACTTTTCCCTGATGCAAAAATAGATGCTTATCAGTCATTCCCCGATCTTTTTCAGTGCGTAAGGCAGGGGAAGGTTGACGGTTTTCTTCTTGATACCCCTAATTATAATGCTGCAAGAAGAACAGACAAAGGGCTGACTTATATATCAATTCCCGATTACAGCGTTGAAATCGGATATGCTTTCGGCAAAAACGAAAACGGCGACAATCTCAAAATGCAGATGGATACTTTCCTTGATGAACTCCGTGCAGACGGTACACTTGATGCAATCTGGGATGAGTGGTGCAGTGAAGTTGAACCTGTTGAAAACATTGAAATCCCTGATTTATCTGCAAATAAAAAAGAACTGAAAATTGCTTTTGATTCATCAAGAAAGCCGTTTGTTTATATGCTCAACAATGAGTATGCAGGTTTTGAAGTTGAAATTCTCTATATGTTCTGCGAAAAATACGGATATAATCCGAAAATTGAAGATGCTCAGTGGACCGCAGGCGTTGCAGGACTTAAGGAAGGCAAATACGACGTTGTTTCCTGCGGTATCTACATAACCGAAGAGAGAAAAGAAAGTGTCAATTTCTGCGAACCGTATATGATTGCGGATATCATAATGGTAACCTACGATAATCAAGGCGATGAAAAAAGTTTTATTGCATCAATAAAAGAAAGCTTTGAAAAAACCTTTATACGTGAAGACAGATGGAAGCTCGTTGCGGAGGGTATTCTTGTTACACTTCTTATCAGCTTTTTCTCTGTTCTCGGCGGAACGGTATTCGGTTTCTTGTTCTATCTGATTTCACGCTCAAAAATCAGGTGGATATCTGTATTAGCCAAGAAAATCGCAAAGATATATTCCGTAATTATTTCAGGCACGCCCACTCTTGTTGTTCTGATGATTCTGTTCTATATAATTTTCGGTAAAACGGAAATAAACGGAATAACCGTTGCTGTTATCGGATTTATACTGACTTTCGGTTCGTTCGTTTACAGTCAGCTTGATATAACGGTTGAAAACGTTGATAAAGGTCAGACCGAAGCCGCTTATGCGCTCGGTTACGGCAGAAACAAAACGTTTTTCAGAATCGTTCTGCCTCAAGCGCTTAAGATGTTCGTTCCTGCTTATACGGGTGAAATCGTTGGTCTTATCAAGGCAACCTCAATAGTAGGCTATATTGCAGTCAATGATCTGACGAGAATGGGCGATATAATCAGAAGCAACACTTATGAAGCTTTCTTCCCGTTGATTGCCGTTGCGGTAATCTATTTTGCAATAACCTGGGGCGTTGCAGGGCTTCTCGGCATTATCAACAAAAAGCTTGACCCGAGAAAGAGAAAGAACAAAAACATTCTGAAAGGAGTAGCAAGATGATCAAGATATGTCATTTAAGAAAAGAATATCCCAATGCAACTCCTCTCAGGGACGTTAACGTTGAGATAAATAAGGGCGACGTTATTTCGATTATCGGCCCTTCGGGTACAGGCAAATCAACTCTTATCAGATGTATAAACAAACTCGAAACACCGACTTCGGGCGAGATTTTTTTAGACGGTAAGTGCATAACCGATAAGAAATGCAATATCAGCAAAGTAAGGCAGAAGATGGGAATGGTTTTCCAGTCGTTCAATCTTTTTAATCATATGAACGTTATAGAAAACATTATGGCTGCGCCCGTTGATCTGCTCGGCAAATCAAAGCAGCAGGCATATGATG
>JAZSBC010000170.1:0-8642 GCA_045602245.1 Acutalibacteraceae bacterium
AATATAAAAAGATGGTATAATTTTCAATGTGTTTATCTGCGTTTAATTTTCGCTCTTTCAGTGAATAATATTTATGTTTTATTTTTCTGAGGAGTGCAAATTGAATGAAGAAAAACAAAAATAAAAAAGACAATTTTTTTCTTCCGTCACCGCCGTGGCAATCGCCTGATTTAAGCAGCGGCAACGGTGAAGAAAGCGAGTGTTCATCAGCGCTGAACGATATAGTCGAATCGGGTTCGATAACCGTAAAAAAAGGCGGTCATCTTATTCATTGCCTGACTGTTATCGGCCAGATTGAAGGGCATTATATCCTGCCTGCGCAGAATAAGACAACCAAATACGAACACGTTATTCCGCAGCTTGTTGCCATTGAAGAAAGCGACGAAGTTGACGGGCTGATAATGATACTGAACACCGTGGGCGGCGATATTGAAGCGGGGCTTGCCATTGCAGAACTCGTTTCGGGGATGAAAACTCCCACCGTTTCTCTTGTGTTGGGAGGCGGTCATTCAATCGGTGTTCCGCTTGCTGTTTCAACCGATAAATCGTTTATAACGCCTTCCGCAACAATGACCATTCATCCCGTCAGAATGAACGGCCTTGTGCTTGGTGTTCCGCAGACACTATCTTATTTTCAGCAGATGCAGGAAAGAATAGTCCGTTTCGTTTCAGATAACTCAAAGATTTCTCCCGACAGATTCCGCGAAATGATGCTTGCAACGGGTGAACTCGTTATGGACGTGGGAACCGTTCTCAGCGGTGAGGCTGCAGTTAACGAAGGACTGATTGACAGCCTCGGCAGTTTATCGGATGCACTCGACTGTCTTTACGGTATGATTGAAAACAATACTCCGAAAGGATGAAATAAATGGCAAATTCTCAGAACAAAAAAAATACGGGTACAAAAAAGAAACCCCAATCCTCAAGCCGCAAGCTTGCGGAAACCAAGAAGAGTCCCGTTGCCGCAAATCAGCAGAAAGCGGCGATTATTCTTCTGGCTGTTGCCGTGTTTGCGGCGGCGGTTGTACTTATCAAGGGTCAGAGTGTCTGGACGTTTATGCACGATGCAATGTTCGGGCTTTTCGGCTTTTGCGCAATTCTTGTGCCTGCAGTTTTGATTTATATCGCAGTTATTCTTGCCAAAAACAAGCCCGTCAAGAGTATAGCGTTAAATTCTGCGGTTGCGGTTATTTCAACCGCGCTTCTCAGCGGTATGGCTCATATTCTCTTTTTTGAAGATATCTTCAGAGATAAGCCGTTCTTTGATAAAAACACAAATCTTATTGAAAGATTTACCGTTGTCTGGGAAGAAGCCACGGCGTTCGGCGGCGGTGTTTACGGCGCGTTTTTCGGCGGACTCACGTCAAAACTTTTCGGCGGAATAGGTGCAACGATAACTTTCGGTTTGCTTATATTCGTTATGATAATGCTTCTCACAGGTACAACGCTCGGCAACCTTTATAATCTTGTTAAGAAACCCGTTAAAAAGGTGAGTGAAATAACAACCGAGAAGATTGAACAGAACGCACAGAAGCGTGAAAAAGCCGAGGAAGAAAAGAAAAAACGCTTCAGCCCTCCGAGCAAACCCACCGTTTCTGCGGATGAATTTGAAGATAATTTCGTTACCGATGAATCCACTTTTGCTCCCGTAGATGAAGAACCCGTTCTTCCCGATATTCCCGTTTACAGTCTTCCCGATCCCACACCCGGCGATGCCGTTGAAGAAATAATCGAGTCGGCTCTTGCTGAAGAAAATAAGGGCAAGAAGAAATTTTCGGCTCCTTCAATGCCTGATGACGAACCCGAAGAGGACGATTACGACGAAGATGATGACGGCGATTTTCTTCCCGTTGAGGTTCTTCCCGAGGATACGCCTGAAAAAGCGGAATATAAATTCCCGTCAATCGAGCTTCTTGACGTTGTTGAGAGAGAGGGTTCAACAGACAGTATGACCGAGATGCAGATAGGCGCAAAGAAGCTTGTTGCAACTCTCGAAAGCTTTAAAATCAACGCTGAAGTTACCAACATATGCAGAGGTCCTTCGGTTACAAGATATGAGCTTGTTCCCGAAGCAGGTGTCAGAATCAATAAAATCACGGGTCTTGCCGATGATATTGCTCTTCGTCTTGCGGCAACAAGTGTTCGTATTGAAGCACCTATTCCGGGCAAAGCTGCAATCGGTATTGAAATTCCCAACAGCGCAAAGTCAACGGTATCAATGCGTGAAATCATTGATACTCCCGATTTCAGAGATGCCAAGAGCAAGCTTAATGTTGCTCTCGGTAAGGATATCACGGGCAACATAATCTGTGCCGACCTTGCGAAAATGCCACATCTTCTCGTTGCCGGTACTACCGGTTCGGGTAAATCCGTATGTCTCAATTCGATGATTGTCAGCATACTTTATAATGCTTCGCCCGATGAGGTCAAGCTTTTGATGATTGACCCGAAAATGGTTGAATTTACTGTCTATAACGGTATTGCACACCTTGAAGTTCCCGTTGTTTCAAATCCCAGAAAAGCGGCAGGTGCTCTCGGCTGGGCTGTCGGCGAAATGGAAAAGAGATATAAGCTGTTTTCCGAAAACAGCGTAAGAGATATCAAAGGCTTCAATAAGCTCTGCGAAACAAGGGATGACCTTGTTAAAATGCCCCAGATTGTTATTTTTATTGATGAGCTTTCTGATCTTATGATGGTTTCTCCCAAAGAGGTTGAAGATTCTATCTGCCGTCTTGCACAGAAGGCGAGAGCTGCGGGCATTCACCTTGTTGTTGCAACTCAGCGTCCGTCGGTTGATGTTATTACGGGTATTATCAAAGCAAATATTCCGAGCCGAATCGCACTTTCGGTTTCATCACAGATTGACTCAAGAACCATTCTTGACTCATCCGGTGCAGAGAAGCTTCTCGGTCACGGAGATATGCTCTTTAATCCCGTCAGCGCATCAAAGCCCACCCGTGTTCAGGGCTGCTTTATTTCCGATAAAGAGGTTGAACGTGTTGTTGACCACATAAAATCGCAGGTTCAGACAACATATAACGAAGAAACAATTCACGAAATCGAAGTTAAAGCCGCCGCTGCCGAAAACGCAAAGAAAAAAGCTGTTGATGAAGACGGCGACGAGGATTACGATCCTATGCTCAACGATGCAATCGAGGTTGTTGTTAATGCAGGCGGAGCCTCAACAACAATGCTTCAGAAGAAGCTCAAACTCGGTTATGCAAGGGCTTCAAGAGTTATGGATCAGCTTGAAGAAAAGGGAATAGTAGGCCCTTCGGAGGGTGCAAAACCCAGAGCTGTGCTTATCACAAAACAGCAGTGGTATGAAATGCAGGCGCTTGCCGACGGTGCGGGAGCGCCGAGCATAGACGATGTGTTTGCAGATGACGACGATTATTCGGGATCGGATGATGACTTTGTATAATTCAAACGGTTTTTTACCCGTTACAAAAGAAGAAATGACCGCAAGGGGATGGGAGCAGGCTGACTTTGTTTACGTCAGCGGCGATGCTTACGTTGACCATCCCGCTTTCGGTGCGGCAATTATAACGAGAGTGCTTGAAAACGCAGGCTTCAGGGTTGCTTTTCTTGCTCAGCCCGATTGGCGCTCAACCGAGGATTTTATGCGCTTCGGCAAGCCGAGGCTCGGCTTTCTTGTCAGCAGCGGAAACATTGATTCAATGGTTGCGCATTATACTGCGGCAAAGAAAAAAAGAAGCTCCGATTATTACAGTCCGGGCGGTAAATTCGGCTTAAGACCTGACCGTGCGGTTATAGTTTATTGTAACAAAATCAGAGAAGCTTACGGCGATATTCCCATTGTTATCGGTGGGCTTGAGGCATCTTTGCGCCGTTTTGCCCACTATGATTATTGGGATGATAAAATCCGCCGCTCGATTCTGCTTGATGCTCAGGCTGACTTGCTTTCGTTCGGTATGGGCGAGCGTTCGATGGTTGAAATTGCAAAAAGGCTTGATGCAGGCGAAAACGTTGCCGATATCCGTGATATCAGAGGCACTTGTTACAGCGTTGACGTGCGTGAAACTCCGTATTACGGAACGGAATGTCCGTCATATGATAACGTCTGCAATTCCAAAAAAGAATATGCCGTTTCGTGCCGTATTCAGCAGGATGAGCAGGATTTTTTCAGGGGCAGAGCCGTAAGGCAGCGCCACGGAAGCCGTATGCTTGTTCAGAATCAGCCTGCTATTCCTTTGTCGCAGGAAGAGCTCGACGCGGTTTATGACTTGCCGTTTATGCGCACTTATCATCCGATGTATGAATCCGAAGGCGGTGTGCCCGGGATAGAGGAAGTGCGTTTTTCGATTGCACATAACCGAGGCTGTTTCGGCGGCTGTAATTTCTGCTCTCTTGCTTTTCATCAGGGCAGATATATAACCGCAAGAAGCAAGGAATCCATTGTCAAAGAAGCAAGAATTTTAACCGAACTTCCCGATTTCAAGGGATATATCCACGATATCGGCGGCCCTACCGCCAACTTCCGCCGTCCTTCGTGCGACGGTCAGGAGAAAAGGGGACTCTGCAAGGGTAAAAAGTGCCTTGCGCCGACGGTCTGCCCGAATCTGAAATCGAACCACGAAGAATATCTTGATATTCTCCGCACCGTCCGCAGTCTGCCGAAAATCAAAAAGGTGTTTATCCGTTCGGGTATACGATATGACTATATGCTTGCCGATAAGGATGATTCGTTTTTCAGGGAACTCGTTGCCAATCACGTCAGCGGTCAGCTTAAGGTTGCCCCCGAGCATTGCTCTGCGGCGGTTCTCGATAAGATGGGTAAACCCCATATTGAAGCGTATCTCGAATTTTCAAAAAGATATTTTAGATATTCAAAAAAAGAGGGCAAAGAGCAGTATCTTGTGCCGTATCTGATGTCTTCGCATCCGGGAAGCACGCTGAAAGAAGCCGTTGAACTTGCGCTTTTTCTCAAGAAAATCGGCATAAGACCCGAGCAGGTTCAGGATTTTTATCCGACTCCCGGCACGGTATCAACCTGTATGTTCTATACGGGTCTTGATCCTTACACAATGAAAGAAGTTTACGTTGCAAAGGACCCTCACGAAAAGGCTATGCAGAGGGCTTTGCTGCAGTATTTTAACCCAAAAAACGCCGATCTTGTCCGTGAGGCTCTGAAAAAAGCGGGCAGACACGATCTTATTGGATACGGCGATAAATGTCTTATCACTCCCAAAAAGCAGAATTTTGTTCCCGACAGAGAAAGGAGAAATGACAGCAATGGCAGGAAAAAGAGGCGTAAATAAAAAGCGGCTTTATCTGTTTGCCGCACTGGTTGCGGTTGTTGTTGCCGTTATAAGTGCATTGGCATCGTCAAAACCCGAACCGCCTGTTCAGGGTGAAACCGAAAACAGTAATTTTCAGGTACATTATATCGACGTAGGTCAGGGCGACTGCTCGCTTGTTGTCTGCGACGGTCAGACCCTTCTTGTTGATGCAGGCGAGAACGGTCACGAAACGGAAGTTATCAATTATCTGCGTTCGCTCGGCATTGACAAACTCGATTATATCATCGCAACCCATCCCCATTCTGACCATATAGGCGGTCTGCCCGAGGTTATTGAAGAATTCGGTATGGATAATATAATTATGCCGAGGCTTACAAAAGAGCAGACCCCCACAACCAAAACGTATACTCGTATGCTTGAAGAAATCAAGGCTTCGGGTGCAAAGGTCATATCCGCCAAAGTCGGTTCGACCTATACTCTCGGCGAAGCGAGTTTTGAAATTCTCGGCCCCGTTTCTGACAGTGCAGAAGATCTTAACAGTATGTCCGTTGTTGCAAAGGTAACCCACGGCGAAAATTCGTTTTTGTTTACGGGCGATGCCGAAAGCGATGAAGAAAGAGAGATTATCGGCGCAGGAGTTGACCTCGATGCCGACGTTCTCAAAATGGGTCATCACGGTTCGAATACTTCGTCCTGCAAGGAGTTTCTTGCAGAGGTAACGCCCGAAATCTGCGTTATTATGTGCGGAGAAGATAACGATTACGGTCATCCTCACAAAGAGCCGCTTGAGCGTCTGAAGAAATATACAAACGAAATTTACAGAACCGATATTTGCGGAGATATCGTTATTTCAAGTGACGGCAAAAATCTTGATATAAACTATGAAAATCAATGAGGTGATTTGATTGTTTTACAGCATTGACAGAATTGAAGAAGAGGTTGCTTTCTGCATAGGCGATGAAGAAGAAGTCCTTCTTCTTTCAACCGATCAGATTATCGGCAGTTACGGTGAGGGCAGCATAATCCGCGAGAATGAAGAGGGGTATTATGTTGTTGATGAGGAAGAGGAAATGAAGCGGAAAAGCGATAATTTTGCTCTTGCGGAAAGCCTGTTTGATGAATAAACTATAAATTTTAAAAATATTAGACAAGATTGTTCAATTTATACTTGAATAATCTTGTCTTTTATTATATAATAACAAATATATGCTCAATATGGAGGAATTTGTCTTGTCGGCATTTTCAGATAAAAAAACGGTTCTTGTTCCTGCGGAAGAAATGCAGAAGCAAAGAGAATACATTCAGCTTGTCCGCAGTATTGTTGAAAGCAGGTTTGCAATGCCGCCCAAAGCCTTTGTTCATACTTACGGCTGCCAGGGTAACGTGTCAGACGGCGAGCGTCTTGAAGGAATGCTCGAGCAGATGGGCTATGAGCTTACCGATGAACTCGGCGGCGCGGATTTGGTGCTTTATAACACCTGTGCAATCAGAGAACACGCGGAAGACAGAGTGTTCGGCAACGTAGGCGCTCTCAAGAGTATGAAAACCGCAAACAGAGAAATGAAAATTCTTCTCTGCGGCTGTATGATGCAGCAGGATCACGTTGCCAAAAAAATAAGGACAAGCTATCCGTTTGTTGATATTGTGTTCGGAACTCACGTTATCCATAAACTCCCCGAGTTCCTTTATATCAGCCTGAGCAAGGGCAAAAAGGTTTATGAACTCCCCGATGATGACGGCGTTATTTCAGAAGAACTTCCCGTTCACCGTGACAGTAACTTCAAAGCTTGGATTCCCGTAATGTACGGATGCAACAATTTCTGCAGCTATTGCATTGTGCCTTATGTAAGAGGCAGAGAGCGAAGCAGAAATCCCGAGAATATAATCGAGGAAGCAAAGCAGCTGGTTGCTCAGGGCTATAAAGAAATCACCCTTCTCGGTCAGAACGTTAATTCATACGGCAAAAACCCCGATTACGGCTGCAATTTTTCAGAACTTTTGAGAAGGCTCAATGCGATTGAAGGCGATTTTATTATCCGCTTTATGACTTCGCATCCGAAAGACTGCACCTTTGAACTTCTCGATACAATGGCATCCTGCGAAAAGGTTGCAAAGCACCTTCATCTTCCGTTCCAGAGCGGAAGCAACAGAGTGCTTGATGCCATGAACAGAAGATATACAAGAGAAAAATATCTTGAACTTCTTAACTATGCTTATTCCGTTATGCCCGAGCTTTCGGTAACAAGCGACGTTATTGTAGGATTCCCCGGCGAAACCTATGATGAGTTCAGAGAAACAGTTACCCTTGTTGAAGAAGCGAAGTTCACATCAATGTATACTTTCATTTTCTCTTCAAGAGAGGGAACGGTTGCTTCAAAAATGCCCGACCCCGTTTCAAGAGAAGAAAAGGGCAAGTGGTTCAGGGAATTGCTCGATGCTCAGGAAAGAATAGCGGCGGTGCGCACGGCATCAATGGTCGGCAAAACATACCGTGTTCTCTGCGAAAGTGTCGGCAAAAACGGAATGATTGAAGGCAGAACCCAAGGGAATATTGTTATTGAGTTCCCTGCAGATATCTCGGTAATCGGCTCGTTCAGAGATGTAAAAGTTACCGAATCGCTTACATGGATACTCAGAGGCGAATTAAGTTAATACGACGTTCCAACGTATTATAATAAAATTTTCTATAGTTAGGAGAAACAGAAATGGACGTAATTGCAAAAGCAAGAGAGCTTGGTGCAGCGCTTCAGCAGGACGAACGCTACACAAAGCTCATGGAAGCACAGAAAGCAAACGAAGAGGATGCAGCTCTCAACGAGCTTATCGCAAGAATTCAGCTTGTTCAGATGTCATTCCAGCACGAAGCATCAAAAGAAGATAAGAACGAGCAGAAGCTTGAAGCATATGATAAGGAGTTCGGCGAAATCTACACACAGATTATGGCTAACCCCAATATGCAGGCATATGAAGCTGCAAGATCAGAAATCGACAGCCTTATGCAGTATATCAACGGCATTTTCGCACTTTGCCTTCAGGGTGAAGATCCCGCAACCTGCGAGCCTCCCCAGGAGCATAACTGCGGCGGCGAATGCAGCTCATGCAGCGGTTGCCACTAATAAAAACTGACCGGCGAGGGGCTGCTGCCGTTTAATGCAGCCCCGGGATTTTTTGAAAGGTATGGTAAATTAATGGCAGAGCTTACCCCTATGATGAAACAGTATTTTCAGATTAAGGAGAATTATCCCGATACAATTCACATGTACCGTCTCGGTGATTTCTATGAAATGTTCTTTGAGGATGCAAAGAAGGTTTCCGCTGAGCTTGATCTTGTGCTCACGGGCAGGGATTGCGGCCAGGAGGAGAGAGCGCCTATGTGCG
>JAZSBC010000171.1:0-2802 GCA_045602245.1 Acutalibacteraceae bacterium
TGATTCAGCATAGTTTGAATCAAGGCAGGATTCAATGGTGATAAGTGTGTGCGTGTCGGACTGTCTGAGCAGATACTCAATTTCATGGATTTTATATGCTGTATTAACAGTTACAAGAACAGCACCGATTTTTGTTGTTGCCCAGAATGTTATAAACCATTGGGGCAGGTTTGTGAGCCATACGGCAACTTTATCGCCGGGTTTTACACCGAGAGCAATAAGTGCTCTTGCGCAGTTATCAACATCGTCACGGAATTGTGAATATGTTCTTGTGTAGTCAAGGGTTGTATATTTATATGCAAGCTGGTCGGGAAATTTTTCAACCATAGTATCAAGGACCTGCGAGAAAGTCTTGTTGATAAGCTTATATTTTTCCCAAACGTATTTACCGCTTCCGCTTCTGTTGGTATAAAGAAGTTCTTCGCTCTTCTTTTTGTTGTCATAAACGGTGATTGCGTTAACAAAATGCGGGAATACGATATCGGCAATGCCGAAATCCTCCATCTTTTCGGGCTGGCACTCATAAGAAAGGAAGCCGTCATAGTTAACCGAATCAAGAGCGCGGAGCATTGTTCCGATGGGGAGATTTCCTTCGCCGATAAGACGGTATTTTATTTCACCGTCTTCAACAACAGAATCCTTGATGTGTACGTGTTTTATATATGCGCCGAGATTTGTTATTGTTGTATCGGGTTCTTCACCGAAATCTCTGTAAGGATGATTGATATCCCAGAGCGCCGCAAGATAATCGCAGGCAAAAACGTTGAGAAGATCGCGAAGTCTTGAAGTATCAGCATAAAGACCGACCGTTTCAACAAGAAGAGCAACGTTATCCTGCTCAGCTTTTTCGATAAGTCTGCCTATAAGTGAAATAACGGCAGCGTCTTCCGCCTTCTTTTCTGAATTGGTTGAATATGCGTGAATTCTGACGTAAGGGCATCTGATCCTTGAAGCGATTTCAATAGCAGTTGCGATTTCTTCAAAGCCTTTATCGGCTTCGCTTTCGTCAGCAATGTTGCAATAGGTATCAATACAAGGAATTGAAATTGACTTTTCGAGAAGTCTGTGTACCGTTGCGGATGAATTTGCTTTGCTGAAAGGAGCATCGGCACCTGTGAATCTGGCATCTGTTATGTTGTGAATTTCAATACCGCTGAACCCGAGTTCATCGGCAGTGTTGATGAATTCTGCCCAGGTCAGATCCTGCCAACCGTTTGTTGAGAATGAAAGTTTCATACCGTTTCCTCCTCATAAACGATTTTATTAAGAGCATTAACGTATGCAATGATACTTGCACCGATAATATCGGTTGAAATACCCTTGCCTGAATAAAGCTTTCCGTTTGAACGGAGTTTAACAAGAGCTTCGCCCATTGCTTCACGGCCTTCGGTTATTGACTGAATCTGAAAATCGTCAAGTTCATAGTGGTGGCCGATAATCTGCTCTATTGTTCTGAATGCGGCATCAACGGGACCGTCTCCCATACCGACTGCCTTGAGAGTTCTGCTTCCTTTTTCAAGAACAATGTTTGCTGTTGATGAAATAAGATTGCCTGAATTAAGAACGTAGCTCTGCACTCTGTAAGTAGGGGGAACCTGATGGGCAACCGTAGCAATAATGGCATCAAGTTCCTTTGCGCCAACCTGCTTTTTGCCTGAAACATTTTTGAATGCTTCAAAAACTTTTGAGGTATCGTCTTCGGAAAGTTCGTAACCGAGAGTTACGATTGCTTTGCTGACCTTTGAAATATCTGCGGTATCATCAAGCAAAACGGATGTTGCCGATATTGACGTTGCATTGTTCAATGATGAACCGCCGTGGTTTTCGCTTGTCATACGAAGAATCTGATTTGCAGAATGATTTATTGCCATTGAGTTTACGCCGTAGCTTACGTCGAGTGTGTGTCCCTTGACCTGAAGAGCTTTCATGACGTGTTCAAGATTGGGAAGTGCTTCGCTGCCGATGCAGGTTTTAATCTGCGTTGCACCTGCACCTATGCAGGAGAATACGCAAGCATTCGCCATATCAAGCGCGTTGCTGCATTCTGCACTGACAGTAATTTCTTTAGCTTCGGGAACAGCCTGATAAATTTCGTTTGTTAACTCTGCGAATTCCGAGGGAAGAAGTGCGCCTGCAGTATCGCAAACAGTAACGGTTTTTGCTCCGCTGCTGATAGCGGCTTTTATTGCCTCGAAAAGATATGTTTTATCTGCTCTTGTTGCATCAACTGCTGAAAACTCGACGTCTGAACAGATTGATGAACAATAAGCGGTAAGGCTTGAAATGAGTTCGAGCATTTGTGCGGGTTTTTTGTGATAAAAATATTCCATCTGAACGGCGGAAACGGGAAGTGAAACAAGAAGTCTGGGGTTTTTAGCGCCTGAAATTGATTTCATTGCTCTGTCTGCTTCTTCAACCGTGCTTCCGACGGGGCAGGATAGGATGCTGTTTTTTAGGAGAGGACTGATGGTGCGCAGTACAAGTGTATCAATTTTCTCATCTGAGATGGGGGCAGCTTCAATAACGTCGATTTCAAGCTTGTCGAGAAGCTTTGCAATCTCGATTTTCTCTTTAAAGCTGAGGGCGATTGCGCCGTTTCTTGCACACTCTCTGAGCGTTGCGTCTGCGATTGTGATTTTTTTCATGCTAATCTCTCCTTTTGAACAGCATTTCCTGACGGAATATGCAACTTTAAAAAATACTTATGCACTATAAGTTTCCTTATATTATATATAAAAGACCTTTCAAAGTCAACACCGTTTTAGGCGCTTGAAATCAAAGTTTGACAAAATCGTATATTGC
>JAZSBC010000172.1:0-21635 GCA_045602245.1 Acutalibacteraceae bacterium
ATTCCGCCTGTGCCTCACCGTCGCCGTCCATAACTCCGAGAAGCAGGTTGAAGCCCTTGTCAACACTGCCTTTTATTTCACCGTCAACGCTGACGGATGACTTAAGAACACGCTGTACTACCGCTTTCATTAAATGCCCGACCTTTCTATGCTAAGCACACCTTCGATTTTATCAATTTTCTGCACAAGGGTGTTGAGATGCTCAACTCCGTTGACGGAAACGGTAACCATAACTATCGCCCTGCCGTCTTTGGTATTGCGCGTGCTTATATCGTTAATCATAATACGCATATTGGCAAGAAGACTTGAAACGTCAGCAAGCAGACCGATTCTGTTAAGGCAATAAATCTGAAGCGTACATTTGAAATCCTCGCGCACGTTGCTGTCCCAATAAGCGGTAATCCATCTGTCAGGCTCACCTGCCTTGCTTATATCGTCGGGTACGTTTGTGCATTTTTTTGTGTGAATCGAAACGCCGTGGCCTCTTGTTATGAAGCCGATAATATCATCGCCCGGCAACGGATTGCAGCATCTTGAAAACTTGATAAGGCAGTTATCAATGCCTTCAACAATAACGCCTTCCTTGCTCTTGGTTGTTTTCTTCTGGGGAACAATATTTAATATCGGCTGCTCGGTTTTGTTAAGCTTTGCGTAATCTTCCTTGATTCTCGGCATAAGACGCATAAGCGAAACTCCGCCGTAACCGATTGCCGCATAGAAATCATCGGCATCCTTGCAATGCTGTCTTTCCGCTATTTTAAGAATAAACTCGTTGTATTCGCTTTCGCTCAGGCGGATAAAATTGCGTCTGAATTCACGCTCAACCTGAGCCTTGCCTTCCGCAATGTTTTCTTCTCTGCGTTCTTTTTTGAACCACTGCCTGATTTTACTGCGCGCCTGACTTGTTTTGACAATATTGAGCCAGTCTCTGCTGGGACCCTTGCCCTGCTGGGAAGAAGTCATAATCTCAACAATCTCGCCCGTTTTGACGTTATAATCAAGCGGAACGATTCTTCCGTCAACCTTGGCGCCGACCATCTTGTTACCGACCGCCGAATGGATTGCATAAGCAAAGTCAACAACCGTTGCGCCCGAGGGAAGGCTGAAAACGTCGCCCTTGGGAGTGAAAACAAACACCTCTTCAGGCACAAGATCGGTTTTGATGGTTGAAACAATATCTTCAACGTTCTCGGTATCACTCTGGCTCTCAAGAAGCTGTCTTATCCAGGTAAGGCGTTCTTCGAATCTTGCCGTACCGTTGATGCCGAGTTTATATTTCCAGTGAGCCGCAATACCGTATTCGGCTGTGTGATGCATATCCCACGTTCTGATCTGAACTTCAAACGGAATGCCTTCCTTGCCGAGAACGGTTGTGTGGAGCGACTGATACATATTTGGCTTGGGCGTTGAAATATAATCCTTGAATCTGCCCGGAATGGGCTTATACATATCGTGAATTACGCCCAGACAGTTATAGCAGTCGATAACGGTGTCAACGATTATACGGACTGCGTATATATCATAAATCTGGTCAAAATTCTTGTTCTGCATATACATCTTACGGTATATGCCGTGAACCGATTTGATTCTTCCGCTTACGTGAGCGCCCGCAACAACACTTTCCATTCTTTCACCGATTTTATCTTTGATATCGGTAAGGAATTCGGTTCTTGTTTTGCTCTGATTTTCAAGTGACTGCTCTATTTCGTGATAAGCAACGGGGTCAAGATAGCTGATTGACAAATCCTCAAGCTCCTCTTTAATCGCACGGATACCGAGTCTGTGTGCAATGGGAGCATAAATTTCGCTTGTTTCTCTTGCGATTTCTCTTCTTCTCTGTTCGGGTTTGAACATAAGGGTTCTCATATTATGAAGTCTGTCGGCAAGCTTGATAATTATAACGCGGATATCTCTCGACATCGCAATAAGCATCTTGCGTATATTTTCAGCCTGCTGCTCTTCTTTTGTCTGAAGAGGGACTTTACCGATTTTTGTAACGCCGTCAACAAGATCCGCAATGGTTTCACCGAATTCTTTTTTGACTTCGTCATAGGTCATCGAAGTATCCTCAACGGTATCGTGAAGAATAGCCGCAATTATAGACGCCTGATCCATACCGAGGCTTGCAAGGATAATCGCAACGCTCAGCGGATGCATAATATAGGGTTCACCCGAAAGACGCACCTGACCCTCGTGAGCATCGTGCGCAATCTTATATGCTTTTTTAACGTCACAGCGTTCGGGTTCAGTGCAGTTATCACCGATAAGGTTGAGAAGTATTTCCATACATTCCTCGGGCGACGAACCTGTACAACAGCTGTTCTTTCTGAAATCCTTCATAAAATATCCCTCACTCAAATCAAAGAAACGCTTAAGGTTAATGTATTCGAACTAAATATGCCGTAAAGGTCGGATTTTCGACCCATCGAAGCGTTTTTTTCTTCGCCATACAACATATTTCAAAGGTTTTTAACGCCGCTGTGGCGAAAAGATGCCTTTCAAAACCATATGAGGTTCTAATACATTGACCTTATCCTCTTCATTATATGCGATTCCTCAAGGTTTACTTTCGGCGGATTATCGGGAACGTATATCATATCATCCGCATCCACTTCAAGAATACCCATTTCAAGCATCATATCCGCAACGGCATTTATCTTTGCAAGATTTTCGCCGCTGTCGCCGAGCCTTACGCAGAGCGCTTCATAGCATCTGTCCTTAAGCGGCTCAGCCTTGATGCTTTTGAAAACCTCAACCTGAAGCTGCCTTTCGGGGAGAATACGTGCGGCTTCATCGGCGCCGAGTTTTTCGTGCCTTGAGAATTTTTCGTAAAGATTTATTGCAGAAAGCACCTTATCTTCATCGGTTGATGAAGGTCTGATACCTCTGACTATAACCGAAACTCTTGTTTCGCCGTTATAAACGTTTTTGTCAATATTTACGGCAAGGTCAACGGCATCGCCCTTGACAAACGGGAACTTCTTCTCCGCCATACCGAAATAAACAACGTTTAATCTTGAACCGTTTTTCGAAACGGTCATTCTGATGTGTTTTCCCTCCGAAATGCCCGAAACGTCATCAATCCTGACTCCGAAAATTCCGAAGCAGGGCTGAGGATTGCCTGCGCCGAAAGGTTCAAGCATATTCATCGCCGAAAGCATACCGAGATTTATCGACGAAGGTTGCAGACGGCAGTCAATCTTCTGAAGTGCAAACGGCATTTCTTTATCTGCCGCATATTCGTTTATTCTTCTTCTGAATTCTTCAATGCGTGAGCATTTAAGACCCAGACCTGCAGCAAGGGTATGGCCGCCGAAATGGTCAACGCAATCCGAAACCGCCTCAATCGCATCATAGATTGAAAATCCTTCAATGCTTCTGCATGAGCCTCTTGCATCTTCGCCGTCACGCGAAATAACAACACAGGGTCTGCCGTATCTCTCGGTTATTCTTGCAGCAACAATGCCTATAACGCCCTGATGCCAGTCCTCGCCGTCAACAACAATGATTCTGTCGTTAAGCATATCCGAACCGGATGCAAGCATAAGCTGAACCTGAGAAAAAATTGAAGTTTCGGTCTGCTGACGCTGTGAATTCATTCTGTTTATTTCTTCCGCAAGCTCCGCAGCGGCATCTTCATCTTCACACAAAAGCAAATCGAGTGCCTTATAAGCCGAACCCATTCTGCCTGCGGCGTTGATTCTGGGACAAACGGTAAACGCTGCCGTTGAAGCCGAAAAAGCTTTGTCTCCAACTCCTGCAATCTCCATAAGCGCGCTGATACCCGGTCTCGGACATTCATTCATAAGCCTGAGTCCCCTGCGCACCATAACACGGTTTTCACCTGTAAGGGTAACAACGTCGCCGATTGTGCCGAGTGCAACAAGATCGCCGTATTCTTCAATTAGAATATCACCGTCGTCGCCTTCAAGAGCGCATACAAGCTTGAATGCAACTCCGACACCTGACATCTCTTTGAAACTGCTCGGGCAGTCGCTTCTGTGCGGGTCAACAACCGCTATTGCATCGGGAAGCGTATCGCCGACTTTATGATGATCGGTTACGATAAGATCAACTCCGAGTTCCTTTGCAAGCAGTGCTTCTTCAATAGCCGAAACACCGTTATCAACAGTTACGATAAGCTTAACGCCTTTCTGAGCAAGCATTTCAACCGCATCGGTATTAAGACCGTAGCCTTCGGTAAGTCTGTCGGGAATATAACGGATAGCGTTTGCTCCTCTTGTTTCAAGATATGAATAGAGGAGAGCTGTTGCCGTTACACCGTCTGCATCATAATCGCCGAAAACACAAATCAGTTCACCCGAATCGATTGCTCTGTTTATCCTTTCTGCCGCTTTACCCATATCCGCTATTGAAAGCGGAGAAAGCTGAAGCGGAGCATCGGGGTCAAAAAAATCGCCGGTTTCATCTATATTATCAAAGCCTCTTGAGGTAGCTATCAAGGCTGCAAAAGGGTCAATGCCGAGCTGCTCCGAAAGATGCACGGCAAGCTCTTTATCGCCTTTTGTAACCAACCACTTCTTACGTCTCAAAAACAATCATTCCTTTCAATATCCAATAAGTATATCACTTATAATAGAATATTTCAAGATATAATATATTATATTTTTATATGGATGATAAATTATTTCAGGACGCAAAAAGACCGCACCTCTTGGTACGGTCAAATA
The DNA here is from genome assembly GCA_045602245.1 of Acutalibacteraceae bacterium. Lineage (GTDB taxonomy): Bacteria > Bacillota > Clostridia > Oscillospirales > Acutalibacteraceae > CAG-177. Next base: position 4,692 of record JAZSBC010000172.1, read on the forward strand.
TATTCAATATTAAATTTTTTCGTTTTGCTCACAGCCGCTGTCAATCAATTTCAAACATTCAATCTGTTTCAAATTACGGTTCAGCGGTTAATGCAGAATTGAAAAATTATTTTCTGATTTCCCGTTAAATTCCGTTGGGTTTTATTGATTGATTTCTGCGGCTGCGAGCTGATGTGCGTCACTGTACATCGGGTATCGCCGCCTTTCCTTTTATCAAGATGTTTTGACCTGTGGCTTACAATATATGGTCAAGAGGGTTTGCAAGGGTTTTCTTAAATAACCTTATCGAATTTAATCAAGTTTTTGCTGCTTGAAAGACTTCGAGGTTTTTCCCCTTGTTCCTTTCCTCGCCTATAATATAGCATTATTTTTGTGATTTGTCAATAGTTTTTTGCAAGAAAGTTGATAATTTTTATATATTTTTCACTTATCGTTATTTCCTATTGACTAAAATCAGTATTGGAGTTAAAATATAATCAGATTAAAAAAGGATGGTATTTACCAATGAACAATGAAGAATACACTCCCGATATAGTCAGCATTGTTGACGAGGAAGGAAAAGAACACATTTTTGAGGAGCTTGACAGAATAGAAACCGACAGCGGCAGATACATCGCTCTGCTTCCCATTCCCGAAACTCCAGACAGTATAACAGACGAAGACAACGCTCTCATCATTCTCAAAGTTGAAGAAGAAAACGGTGAAACATACCTCTGCCCCATTGAGGATGATGCCGAGTTCAACGAAGTCGGCATGGCATTTGAAGAAAGACTTGCCGATATGTTTGAATTTGATAACGAAGAAGAATAATTAAAATATTTACGCATAACATTACTATAGCTTATAACCCTGCCTTGTGCGATATGATTGCAGCCTATATGTAACCCAACACACACTACAAGGGAGCCTTGTCTCCGAAGACGGATTGCAGACCTCCCGGTCAGGCTTTGCGCCTGATTGGACGAAGGGAGCGTGAGGGCTTCGGGCGGCACCCACCTGCTTAGAGAGCAGGTTACAATCGGCTGCATACGGCTCGGCGGGGTTACTATTTCAGCTTTTTCGGAGGAAATCGGAAGTGCAAAAACTTTTCAACGCAGATTTGCTTGATATTGTCCCTGTTGAGAAGGGTTTTATATATGCTTGCAAAGAAACTCTGCCTGACGGCAGCGAGGCGGCTGCTTTTTACAGCTACAACCAACAAGTGGATATTTTTGAAAAAATCCCCGTTCTGACTTACATAACGCTCAAATTCGGTGATAACGGCGCCGACCTTGCAAGAACGCTCAGGGATTTTATAACGTGTGACGTTGTATGCCTCACAAGCAACACAAAAGCGGTCTGCTACCCCGACGGTTCATTCAAAATTCTCGGAACAATGGGCGAAATCATATCCGAAACAAAAATCGAATATCTTGATAACCCCGCACGTTCGCCTCTTATTTACGGCACGGATTTATGGTTTGTTGTTCCCGATTCAAACGCGATAATAAACTATTCAATAAAACATAACCGCATTGAATTCCGCATCGGAAGCCCCAAAGAAAAAGCATTCTGTCACCCCGTTGACCTCACTTTATATGACGATAAACTTTTTATCTGCAGCGCAAATTCATATAAAATAAGGACTCTCAACCTTAAGGATTACAGTGTAAAAGACTACTGTATTTTCAATGAACCCGTGCTGAAATACTTCAGAGTTGACGGTATCGAATACGCCGTTATGCAGTCGGGTGTTTACAGCCTGTAACAATAATCAAAGCCATCGGAAATTACCGATGGCTTATTATTTTACAGCGATGATCTGATTGCCTGTTCAATTTTGCTTGAAACTAAATTCTGCTGAATGAATCCCATAACGGCTGTAGGAGTACACGAGCCGCAGGTTATACTTCCGAGAAGGAACGCAAAAATCTTATTTGTCCATATATGGTCGATAATAACTTTAAGCTGACCTTCGTGAATAACCATTGTTATTCTGCTTTCAAGCCCCATTCCGACAAGATTCTTAAAGCCCGTTCTGTCTTTTTTGATAAGAATAGAAGCGCCTGCAGGCCCCATAACAAAAGCCTCAACCTCAAAATCCTCTTCCGAAAGCTTTTTTGACACGCTGTCAACGAAAACGTTGATATTTATTAAAGACTCAAGAGTATAATTCTGTGTAACCGCCATTTTTATCCTCCGCCGAATAAATTCCGTATAAACTTATAAATCAAACCGCTTTTAAGGTCAATATATACAATTTCGCTGCCCGAAAACAACCTTATAAAATACACCGCAAACATCACAACCGCCGCTGTTATAAGAAAACCTTCATAAAGCTTCGGCGATATCTTTTTTTGCAACAAAAAAACAACTGCCGCTACGGGTAAAAAGAAAACAAGCGGATGCATTCGGAAAGCAAGCAAAAAATCAAGCTTCAGCAAAGCTTCAAAAGCCCTGCTCATTCCGCAACCCGGGCAGGTCACCCCAAGAAAAACTTTGAACGGGCAGCCGATAAGTGAGTAAAACAGTATCAGCACGGCTGCTGTGACCAAATAAGGGATATATTTTTTAATATTAATTTTTCTATTTACAGTTTTCATAATTGAAATTTATCACGAAACATACCCTTTGTCAAGCAAAAACAGGTTATATTTCAACAAAAACCGCATAAATATTATTGATTTTTTGTTAAGACTGTGATATTCTTTTTTTATACTGAGTTATGGAGGAAACACAATGAAAATCGCGCTCGAATACAGTGACAAATTTGATATTAAAAAGCTCTCACGCTTTGCGGTTAAGGGAATCACCCGTATCTGCAACGAAATTGGTCCCCGCAAACCCGGCTCACCCGAAGAGCTTAAAGCACAGGAACTTATGGCAAAAGAACTCAAAAAATCCTGCGATGAAGTAACCATCGAAGAATTCAAGGTTCACCGCCAGGCATTTATGGGATTCATTCCGTTCACGGTTGCCTGCTCAATCGCAAGCGTATTTGTTTATGCATTTGCAAACCCGATTATAGCACTTGTTCTCGTTATTCTCGGCGTAATTCCGATGCTTCTTGAATTCCTTATGTATAAACAGTTTATCGACCCTCTGTTCCCCTCTCTTCCCAGCCATAACGTTATAGCAAAAAGAGCTCCCAAGGGCGAAGTTAAAAAACGTATAATTTTCGTAGGTCATTCAGACAGCCAGTTCGAATGGACTCTCAACTATCTGCTCGGCGGTGTCGGAATGAAGCTCATTCTTATCCCTGCAGTTGTCGGTGTTGTTGTTGATCTTATCGTTGCAATTCTCGGCATCATTTTTGCAGGCACAAACGGTGCTCTTGAATCAGCAGAACCCCGTTGGCTTATGATTGTCGGCTTTGTTGCAGGCTGTGTGTTCATCCCCTTCCAGCTTGCATTCCTTCTTTTCCAGAATCCGTTCAAATCAGTTCCCGGTGCAAACGATAACCTCACGGGCTGCTACGGTGCTATGGCGGTTGCAAAAGCAATGGCTGAAACAGACACAAGATTCGAAAACACTGAGCTTGTTGTTATCTGCTCAGGTTCGGAAGAATCAGGTCTCAGAGGTGCAAAGGCATACGCAAAGGCTCACGAAAAAGAACTCAAGGAAGTTGAAACCTGCGTTATCGGCGTTGATACCTTCCGCGATCTTGAAACAATGGCTGTTTATGACAGAGACCTCAGCGGTACCGTCAAGCATCATTGGGGTGCAAAGCACCTTGTTCAGAATGCCGGCAAAAACTGCGGATATGACCTTAAGTTTGAATCAATTTATATCGGCGCTTGTGACGCTGCAGCATTCACTCAGAAGGGTATCCCCGCAACGGGATTTGCCGCTATGGACCCCACTCCTCCCCGTTATTATCACACAAGACTTGACGACGTTGATATGCTCCGCGAGGATGCAATCGCCGCAGGCATAGAGGTTATGATCGAAACAGCTTGTATGTATGACAAGGAAGGTCTTCCCACTCAGAAATAAAAGCATAAAAGAGTCGGTTATCCGGCTCTTTTTTATTGCAATTTATTACTGTATCTGTTATTATTAATTTATAAATATACATAAAGGGGTGTATCTATGCACACTGTTAAACCCGGCGTTCTCAAAGATATGCACAAACAACTGAAAAAATATGCCATTCTTTTCAAGCAGGATATCGGTGTATGGGAATATACAAGAGGTATGTTCCTCGGCGATTCCTATGAAATGGAGGATTTCAAAAGCGAAATAAAAAGCGGAGATATCTGGTATGCCGCCTATGATTCCGCTCACTTCTTCAAAGCAAGCGTTACCGTTCCCGAAGAAATGGACGGCAAGGAGCTGAGATGCAAATTTCAGGTTGGCGGTGAAGCTCTTGTAAAATGCAACGGCGTTTACGTTTCCGGCTGCACTTCAAGGGACAGCCTGCCTGACAGAACGGAAGTTGCTCTCGGCATTCATAAAGCAGGCGAAGTGCTTACATTTGAGGTTGAAGCAACGGTTGACTCAATGAGCTTCTGTGACCCTGCCATGGACGGCGCAACCCATCAGGAATGCCGCTTCGGTGAAACGTATATCTACGTTGCAGACGAGGATTGCGAAGGTTATTATCTCGATATTGACGTTGCATTTGAAGCCCTTGAATACATAAAAGACGAACACGTCAAAGCCAAAGTTTATGCCGCCGTTGACGACAGTATGCACGTTGTTGATTATGACTTCAGCGAAAACGAAGTCAGGGAATCAATCGCAAAAGCAAGAAAGCTTTATCTTGAAAAAATCGCCGCTATCAACTGGTCTGCCCAAAGCAAGGTTATGCTTACGGGTCACAGCCATATTGACGTTGCGTGGCTCTGGAGAATTCAGGAGAGCATTCGCAAGAGCGCAAGAACATTCACTAACGTTACCTCTCTTATGGACGTTTTCCCTGAAATGACCTTTGGTCAGAGTCAGGCAGTGCTTTATCAGATGATGAAAGACCACTACCCTGAAATCTATGAAAAAATCAAAGAAAAGGTTGCAAACGGTCAGTGGGATATCTGCGGCAACGTATGGGTTGAGGCAGATACAAACATCGCATCGGGCGAAGCACTTATCAGGCAGGTTCTTTACGGAACGGAATTTTTCAGGAACGAATTCGGCAAGGTTTCAAAAACCTATTGGCTGCCCGACTGCTTCGGCTTCACCTGGGCGCTTCCTCAGATTATCAAAGGCTGCGGTATGGAGAATTTCATAACATCAAAGCTCAGCTATAACGATACCAACAAATTCCCCTACAATATGTTTATGTGGCAGGGTAACAACGGCGACAGAATCTACGCCCATCTTATGAGGCCCTCATATAACTGCAACTACAACGTTGAAGAAATTATGACAGCCGACGAAGAATGCAACAACAAAAACGAACTAAACGTTTCAATGAGTATGTACGGCTTCGGCGACGGCGGTGGCGGACCGACAAGGACAATGCTTGAAAGAGGCAGACGCCTTCAGAATTTCCCCGGTCTGCCAAAAACCGAAATCGGCCACGTTGACGATTTCTTCAAAACGTATCACGGCCACGAAGACGAGCTTCCCGTATGGAACAGCGAAATGTATTACGAAAACCACAGAGGCACCTTCACAAGCCAGGCTTTCGTTAAAAAGAACAACAGAAAAGGTGAATTTCTTTTCACCAGAGCAGAAATGCTCAGCGTATTTGCAGAAAAGCTGCTCGGCAAGGAATATCCCAAAGCAGAGCTTGAAAAGGGCTGGAGAATCCTTATGACCAACCAGTTCCACGATATTCTGCCCGGTTCGTCAATCCATCAGGTTTTTGAGGATTGCCGCAGAGATTATGCCGTTATGAACAAAATCGGCAACGATATTCTTGAAGGTACTCTCAAATCACTCGGAAGTGCTGTTTCTGCCGATAAAAACAGCATCACCGTATGGAATCTGACCTCTGCAAACAGCTACGAACCCATTGAAGTTGAAGGCGTACCCGAAGGTATGTATGTTTCAACAGACGACGGTCTTTCACTCCCCTGCGCTTACGTTGACGGTAAATTCATATTCCTCCCCGACGAACTTGAACCGATGAGCTGCAGAGTTTTCAATCTTAAGGAGGGCGAATGCATCTATTCACCCGTTGAGGTTGAAACAAACCTGATTGAAAACGCCGTGCTTCGCGTTGAACTTGACGAAAACGGCCAGATTACAAGCATCTATGACAAGCTCAACGAACGTGAAAGCCTTGACGGCAAAGGAAATATTCTCACCGTTTCGCTCGATAAATGCATTCACGAAACCGCATGGAATCTTGAGCTTAACTATCAGAAAAAGATGTGGGAACTCAAAGCAGAGAGCATAGAGGTTGCTGAAAGCAACGCCGTAAGAGGCGTTATAAGGGCTGTTTACAGCTTCAACAAATCAAAGATTACTCAGGATATTATCCTTTATCAGAACGGCGAAAGCGTTGTGTTTGACACAACCGTTGACTGGCACGAAAGCGATAAGGTGCTCAAGGCAGGCTTTGACGTTGCGGTTATTGACACCGATGCAACATATGAAATTGCTCACGGAGCTATCAAACGCCCGACTCACTGGAACACAAGCTTTGATATGACCAGATTTGAGGTTGCCGCCCATAAATGGGCAGACCTTTCGGAAGGCGGTTACGGCTGCAGTATCATCAACGACTGTAAGTACGGCTATGACATTCACAACAGCCATATGAGAATAACTCTTATGCGTGCGCCCACCTGCCCCGACAGAACGGGTGACCACGGCATAAACACGTTCAAGTATGCATTCCATCCCCACGCTGAGGACTGGAGAAACGATACGGTTCAGATGGCGCATACTTTCAACGTGCCTCCCGTTGCCGTTTATAATGCAGATGCTTCTCAGGGTATTATCGAAAGCGGAGCATCGTTTGTTTCGATCAGTGAAAAGAACGTTATGATTGATGCAATCAAGAAGGCTCAGGACGGCAGAGGTTATATCCTCCGTGTTGTTGAGCAGGAGCAGAGAAGAGGAAACGTTGAAATCAGCTGGCCGTTCGGCTTTGAAAAGGTTATCGAATGCAATATGATTGAAGAAGACAAATCGGAAATCGCCGAAAACGGCTCTGAATTCGAATTCACAATCAAGCCTTTTGAAGTTAAAACATTCAGAATTATTTAAGGAGACAAATTATGAGCATAGAAACAATAAAATGTCCTCAGTGCGGCGAAAATGCAAGCATTGATACGGACAGAGATTTCGGTTTCTGTTCCTATTGCGGTTTCAAGATTGAAGTATCCAAGCCTGCCGTTATTCCTGCGGAGACTCCTACGGCAGATTCGCTTCTCGCAAGAGCACAGCTTTTCCTTGAGGAAAACGATTATGCAAAGGCTGAAGAATATTTCAACAAAGTACTCGATATCAATCCTTACACGTCAATGGCATATATCGGATTGCTGACTATCAAAACAAACGCTGTTGAATTTGATAAACTATCAGAAAAGCCTCAGCCGATTGAAGAAATGGCTGATTTTAAAAAGGCTGTACGTTTTGCCGAAAACGAAGAAACCAAACAGAGATATATTAATCTGGCACAAAAAAAGCAGGCTGACTTTGACCTTCGTTGGAATGAGAGAGAAGAAAACATCAAAAAAAGCGTTGAAATAAATCAAAAGAAGAGCGATGCAAGATATATCGAAGACCTCAGAGCAAGCATCAACCGTATAAATGCGCTGATAACTCTTGTTGATATTGCAAAAACACTTCACGCATTTGGCGCTGCAATATTCATTATTGCAACTGCAATTTTCGGCTTTGCGCTTTTGGGAGATCTTGAACTCATTCTGGTTTTCCTTCCGTTGCTTTTTGTAAGCGGAATTTTCATAGGCGGTGTTATCGGACTCGGTAAACTCAGCGACGGGCTTTGCAAAATTTGCCGTGCAAGAGAAGATACACTTGAATCAATGATATAAAAAACAAGGCACTCTTCAAAACGAAGAGTGCCTTGTTTTATAATATTATTTGAATGCAAATTCATAAACCTTTGCCCAGGATTTAACCCTGCTTTCGTTCCATTTCTTGGGCATCATGGCGCAAGCCGCCGAAACTTTACCCATACGGACCGCGCAGGCTATAATCTTTTTAAGAAGCTCTGCATCGCTGCAAACCTGCTTTGCCTTATTCACAATATCCTTGGTGTCGATTTTGAGATTTGAAAGACCCGTAAAATCGCCGCCGATTGAAATGAGATCATCGTTAAGAATCTCATTTTCAAAAAGGTCGTCAACCTCGGCAGGGGTAAGAGTGAGAAGCAAAAGCTTCATGCAGGCAAGCGGAGCAAGACCTGCACCGAGTTCTTTATAGAAGCCCATTTGATAGCCCCAGAGAGTCTCTGCACTGAACGAATGGTTTTTATCTTTGATAATTGTTCGTGCAAGAATCTTCGAAGCCTTAAGGCTGTTGGCAATGCCCGAACCAATGAGAGGAACGGTCATAAATGCACTGTCACCAATAGCGGCATAACCGTCTGCAACCATAATTGAAAGCGGCTGACGGACGGGAATTTCAACAAACTGACCGCCTCTGATAACCTCTTCGCCAAGACGGGGATTCTCTTTTCTGAGAAACTTTGTGAATTTCTCAACTTCTTCAATTCCGAAATCTTCAAATCTGCCCATAAGCAGGTCTGTATGATCATCTTCGGATGCAATCCAGTTGATGCCCAGATCTCCGCCTTTGAAGAGCATAACCTTGAATTTATCAACCGCTTCTTCTTCACTCGCAACATTGAAGAAAGCTCTGTAAATCGAAATTTTTTCGTTTCTCGCAACAGTCTTCTCAATGCCGAATGAATCGGGCAGATTTCTGCGCACGGGTGAATTGATGCCGCAGGAATCAATAACAAGGTCGCCGTATACGTCACCCTTTTCCGTTCTGATGCCTACAACTCTGTTACCGAGCACAATCGGACCATTAACCGCGCATTCATAAACTATTTCAACGCCGCAATCAACAGCGTGGTTAATGAAATGCTCATAAATATCCCTGCGCTCCATTTTGATTTCAAGCGCTTCCTGAGGCACGTGCTGATGAAGAGCTTTTTGGCTTGAGGGACCGTAGAAGGTCATATCCTCCTTATATGTGTATTTATCTTCGGGAGGCATATCCATACCTGCAACCGCAAGCGCATCCGGAGCAAAAATATCTGTCCAATCGTAACCGAGAGTGCCTTCTTTTTTCTGCTCATAAACGGTAACGTCAAAGCCTGCTTTTGCAAGCTGTGCCGCTGCGGCAATACCGCCGTGTCCGAGACCTGCAACAATTATTTTTTTGCCCATATAAAAACCTCCGTTTATTTATGATAGAGTTTCTTGGTCTGATATCTCGGCTCGCAGGTAAGATTAATACCTATTTTTCTGTAAACGTCGGCATCAACCTGCGAAAGAATAACTGTTGAATGTGCCTCGCAGCCCTTAAGCATTTCAATAGCTTCAAGAGCCTGCTTTGCAAGAGGATTTGAGTTAGCGCTCATTGAAAGAGCTATGAGGGTTTCATCTGAATGAAGTCTGGGATTATGACCCTTGAGAATACCCGTTTTAAGCTCCTGAATAGGCTCGATTATCGAAGGAGCAATCATAAGCAATTCTTCGGGCAAACCCGCAACCGCCTTTGCCGCATTGAGGAGCGCGGCGCTTGATGAACCGAGAAGGTTTGAGGTTTTGCCAGTAACGATTCTGCCGTCAGGCAATTCGATTGCAACCGCAGGCTGACCGTCGGTTTCTTCGCTTCTCTTGAGTGCAGCGGAGATAACCTTTCTGTCATCAACGCTGACGCCTGCCTGATTCATAAGGCTGACTATCTTATCAACAGCTTCCTGCTTTCCCCTGCCCATTCTCAAATCGCACATCGTATTGAAATAGCGGCGGATAATCTCCTGCTTTGAAGCTTCTTTAACCGCTTCATCGTCGCAGATTGCATAGCCTGCCATATTAACGCCCATATCGGTGGGTGATTTATAAGGGCTTACGCCCTCGATTTTTTCAAAAATAGCATTAAGTACAGGGAAAACTTCAACGTCTCTGTTGTAGTTTACGGTTGTTTCGCCATATGCCTCAAGATGATAAGGGTCTATCATATTAACGTCGTTGAGGTCAGCCGTTGCAGCCTCATAAGCAAGATTTACGGGGTGTTTAAGCGGCAGATTCCAGACGGGGAAAGTTTCAAACTTCGCATAACCTGCTTTGTTGCCCCTCTGATTTTCGTGATAAAGCTGTGAAAGACAGGTTGCCATTTTTCCGCTGCCGGGACCGGGTGCGGTAATAACAACAAGAGGTCTTGTAGTTTCAATAAACTCATTTTTCCCAAAGCCTTTTTCGCTCACGATATGAGCCACATTATAGGGATAGCCCTCGATTGTATAATGGGTGAAAACCTTGATACCGAGCTGTTCAAGCTTTGATTTGAACGCAATAACCGCTGCCTGGGGTCTGAACTGAGAGAGAACAACACTGCCCACATAAAGACCCGCTCCTCTGTAAGCATCAATAAGGCGGAGAACGTCCGCATCGTATGTTATGCCAAGGTCACGGCGGATTTTGTTATTCTCAATATCCGCTGAACTGATAACTATAACAACCTCAACTTTATCTGAAAGACTTTTGAGCATCTGAAGCTTGCTGTCAGGCGCAAAGCCCGGAAGCACTCTTGATGCATGGAAATCATCAAAAAGCTTGCCGCCAAATTCAAGATAAAGCTTACCGCCGAATTCGTTTATACGCTTTCTGATTTCTTCAGACTGACGGCTGATATAAACAGCATTGTCAAACCCTGTTTTCTTCAACTCAATTACACCCTTTCGCCCATACATAAGGCATTACAATAAATAACTATATCATTATATAACACTATATCCGCCAAATCAAGTGAAAAGATAAATTTTTATTTACATTTCACTGCAAATATGTTTGATTTTTTCGGAATTTTGAAAGTTTTATTGTGAAATGTTGCAAATGCAGAGGGTTTCATCCCTGTTTTTCAACAATTTTCACAAAATTATGAAAGATTGTAAAAAATCATTGCATTTTCGGCTGCATTGGTATAAAATAATTCACATACTTTATTTTAGATGTATAAAATATGTATAAAAAGCGGTTATTCCGTGTCATTTATAGAAGGAGTGTCAGAAATGGATTACATCAAACGCACAATCGATGCTATCGCTAAAAAACACGCTAACGAGCCCGAATTTGTTCAGACCGTAACTGAGGTTTTCGAATCAATCAAGCCCGTTATCGATCAGCATCCCGAATATGAAAAGGTTGCTCTTCTCGAGAGAATGGCTGAACCCGAAAGACAGATTTCTTTCAGAGTTACCTGGGTTGATGACAACGGCAACGTTCAGGTTAACACAGGCTACAGAGTTCAGTTCAACGGAGCTATCGGTCCCTACAAGGGCGGCCTTCGTTTCCATCCCTCGGTATATATCGGCATTATGAAGTTCCTTGCTTTTGAGCAGACCTTCAAAAACAGCCTTACGGGTCTTCCCATCGGCGGCGCAAAGGGCGGCTCTGATTTTGACCCCAGAGGCAAGAGTGATGCTGAAATCCTTCGCTTCTGTCAGGCATTTATGACTGAACTTTACAGACACATCGGCCCCAACGTTGACGTTCCCGCAGGCGATATCGGCGTAGGCGGCAGAGAAATCGGTTACCTCTACGGTCAGTACAGAAGAATTAAGGGCGCATTCGAAAACGGCGTTCTCACCGGTAAGGGTCTTTCATACGGCGGATCACTTATCAGACCCGAAGCTACCGGCTACGGTGCAACATATTACGCAGTTGAGATGCTCAAGCATTTCGGCGAAGAAATCAAAGGCAAGACATTCGCAATCTCAGGCTTCGGCAACGTTGCATGGGGCGCAGTAGAAAAGATTACAGAACTCGGCGGTAAGGTTGTTACAATTTCAGGCCCCGACGGTTATGTTTACGATGCAGACGGCATCAACACTCCCGAAAAGATCGCATATATGCTTGAAATGAGAGCATCAGGCAGAGATAAGGTTCAGGACTACGCAGATAAGTTCGGCGCTGAATTCCACGCAGGCGAGAAGCCCTGGGGCGTTAAGGTTGACGTTGCAATGCCCTGCGCAACCCAGAACGAAATCAATATGGATGAAGCAAAGAAGCTCGTTGCAAACGGCGTGCCTTACTACATCGAAGTTGCAAATATGCCCACAACAAACGATGCTCTTGCATACCTTAAGGAAAACTGCAAGGCAGTTGCTCCTTCAAAGGCTGTTAACGCAGGCGGCGTGGCTGTTTCAGCTCTCGAAATGAGCCAGAACTCAGCAAGATACAACTGGACAGCTGAAGAAGTTGATGCAAAGCTCAAGCAGATTATGAAGGATATCCACGATAATTCAGCAAAGGCATCAGAGCAGTACGGTCTCGGCTACGATCTTGTAGCAGGCGCAAACATCGCAGGCTTCATAAAGGTTGCTGACGCAATGATGGCTCAGGGTCTTATCTGATAACAAAAAAATCATCCCCCGAAACAAGCTGTTTCGGGGGATTTTTACATTCAATTAAAACAAATCTTCCTGATTAGCGGTTTTGATACCTGCGCCTGCAAGTGCGGCGGCAGCAACCTGATTATCATCAACTCTGAAAATCATATATGCGCCTGCTTTTGAAGAGTTGAACGCATACGTGTATTCAACAACAACTTTTGCATCAGAAAGAACTTCAAGAATTGATGCAAGGCTGCCCGGAGTATCCGAAATTGCAGCTGCAAGAACATCGGTAACGGTTGTTATATATCCGCCTTCTTTAAGAACCGCATCAGCCATTTTGGGGTCATCGCAGATAATACGCAGAATGCCGAAATCCTGAGTATCTGCGATTGAAAGAGCTCTGAGGTTTATGTTGTGGTCTGCTATGTATCGGGTGGCTTCGGCAAGCTTACCTGTTTTGTTTTCAATAAAAACCGAAATCTGTTTTACGCTCATAGTTCTTCTCCTCTCTTAATCGTGCAACTTTCTCTTATCAATAACTCTTACTGCTTTGCCTTCGCTTCTCGTGATGGTTTTGGGAGCTACGAGATGAACCTTGGGATTGATGCCGAGCATCGTCTTGATTGCATTTGCAAGCGATTTTTCCATAGCTGCAAGATGCTTGACGGTATCTGAGAACTGTTCGGGTGTAAGCTCAACCGAAACATCAAGAGTATCAACATTATTTGCTCTGTCAACTTCAATAAGATAGTTTGCGGAATATCCTTCCTGAAGAAGAACTGTTTCGATCTGTGAGGGGAACACATTGACGCCTCTGATAATGAGCATATCATCGCTTCTGCCCATGGGCTTGCACATTTTAATAAGTGTTCTTCCGCATGAGCATTTCTCTCTTGAAAGTACGCATATATCTCTTGTGCGGTATCTGAGAAGCGGAAAAGCTTCCTTATCAAGGCTTGTAAAAACAAGTTCACCCTTGGAACCGAGGGGAAGAACTTCACCTGTTTCGGGATCAATAATTTCAGCAACAAAATGGTCTTCATTGATATGCATACCGGTCTGCTCTTCGCATTCAAACGCCACACCCGGACCTGTCGATTCCGTAAGACCGTAAATATCGTAAGCCTTGATACCGAGTGACTTTTCTATATCACGACGCATTTCTTCTGTCCAGGGTTCTGCACCGAAGATACCTGCCTTGAGGTCGATATCATCGGGTGTAAGCCCCATTTCTTTAAGAGTTTCACCGATATAAGCTGCATATGAGGGCGTGCAGCAAAGAATTGTTGAGTGAAGGTCCCGCATAAACTGAATCTGACGTTCTGTGTTACCTGACGACATAGGAAGAGTAAGGCAGCCAACCTTTTGGGAGCCGCCGTTAAGACCGAAACCGCCCGTAAAAAGACCGTAGCCGTATGCAACCTGACAAACATCTTCGTTTGTGCCGCCTGCTGCAATAATTGCACGAGCGCAGCAGTCATCCCAAAGGTCAATGTCCGCCTGTGTATAGAACGCAACTACTCTTTTACCTGTTGTTCCGCTTGTTGAATGAATTCTTACGCAGTTTTTGAGATCTGTACCAAGAAGTCCGTAGGGATAGGCATCTCGAAGGTCTGCCTTGGTCAAAAAGGGAAGCTTGTAAAGATCGTCAATGGACTTGATATCATCGGGAGTTACGCCCTTTTCATCCATAAGATTGCGGTAATACTCAACGTTTTCATAAACGTGTTTTACCTGCTTTACAAGTTTTTCGCTCTGAAGTGCCTTAATTTCTTCAACCGATGCGGTTTCGATTTCAGGCTGATAGTATTTGCTCATTGGTAACACTTCCTTTTTGCACTTAAAAGATTATATGTTATAGCCCATCTCAAATGCTTTGAGGTTGAGCTCAAGGAACTTGGGAGGCACGCTCGCTTTGAGCGCTTCAATCCACGTTTCTTTGCTTACGGCAGGCATATTCTTTGCCATTGCGCCGATAAGAACAACGTTAACAGCCTTTGAGGTGCCTGCTTCAACCGCCATAGGCAGAGCATCAAGAGTTTCAACGTCTGCACCTGCAGCCTTGATTGCGTCAATAACACCTTCAGGATATTCAGCCGCACCCATAACAACGGGCATAGGGTCCATCTGCTGGGTGTTTATTATAATTTTGCCGTCTGCCTTAAGATATTCAAGCCATCTTGCAGCCTCAAGCTGTTCAAAAGCAAGGATGATATCTGCTTCACCCTTTTCGATGATGGGAGAAGCTACTTTTTCGCCATAGCGTACATAAGTTACAACAGAGCCGCCTCTCTGGCTCATACCGTGAACTTCGGAAACCTTAACGTCATAGCCGCAGTCAAGAAGCGCTGCGCCGAGAATACGGCTTGCAAGAAGCGTACCCTGACCGCCGACACCGACTATCATTATTGATTTATTCATATTCGCTCTCCTCCCCTCTTATTCTATTGCGCCGAACTTACAAAGCTGGCTGCAAACGTTACATCCGAGGCACTGTGTGAAGTCAATCTGAGCCTTGCCGTCTTTCATACTGATAGCGGGGCAACCGATTTTCATACACATTTTGCAGGATTTACATTTATCCGCATTCACCTTAAGGGGCGGATTATGTTTAACTGTTTTAAGAAGAGCGCAAGGTCTTCTTGAGATAACAACAGCGGGGCCGTCTGCTTCAAGAGCCTGCTTGATACCTTCTTTTGTTTCGGCAAGGTTATAGGGGTCAACAACAATAACGTTCTGAATGCCTACAGCCTTTGCAAGAGCTTCAAGGCTGACTGCGTTTGCAGGCTCGCCCTTGATATTCTTGCCCGTTGTGGGATTCTGCTGATGACCCGTCATACCCGTGATTGAGTTATCGAGAATAATAACAACAGAATCTGTTGCGTTATAAGCAATGTTGATAAGACCTGTAACACCCGAATGAATGAAGGTTGAATCACCGATAACGGCAACGCTCTTCTTTGCGTTTTCGGGGTTTGCGGCGTTTCTTCCGTGAAGCGCAGATACAGATGCGCCCATACAAAGAACGGTATCAATCATACCGAGAGGCTGAGCAAAGCCGAGAGTATAGCATCCGATATCGCCGCTAACGGTAACGTTGAGCTGCTTGAGAGCATAGAAAAGGCCTCTGTGGGGGCAGCCTGCACAAAGAACGGGAGGTCTGGGAACAATATTGACGTCCGCCTTCATACACTCTGTTTCTTTGCCGAGAATAACCTTGGCAATAAGGCTCTGTGAATACTCGCCCTGAAGAGTGAATGCATCTTTGCCGATAACGTTGATTCCGTTTTTGCGGCAGTGAGTTTCAATATAGTCATCAAGTTCTTCAAGAACGTAAACGGTTTCACATTCTGCGGCAAAATCCTTTATGAGCTGAACGGGCAGCGGATACACGCAGCCGAGTTTGAGATATGATGCGTTTTCGCCGAGAGCTTCTTTTGCATATTCATAGCAGATACCCGATGCGATAACGCCGATTTTTTTGCTGTTATATTCAACCTTGTTGAGTCCGTTTTCAACGGCTTCTGTTTCGCAGTAAGCAACCTGATCAAGAACTCTCTGTTCAACGATAACGTGCTTGCCTTTTGCGTTTGCAGGCACCATAACGTACTTTTGAGGATTCTTTGTATATTCCTTAAGACCGTTATCAACTCTCTCCGCAACGGGAGCAACCCTTCTTGGATGGGCAACTCTTGTTGTGAGTCTGATAATGACGGGAGTATCGAATTTTTCAGAAAGCTCGAATGCTCTCTTTGTGAAATCAAGGCATTCTGCGGAATCTGAAGGTTCAAGCATCATTGTTTTTGAACCCATCGCATAGTGTCTTGAATCCTGCTCATTCTGTGATGAATGCATACCGGGGTCATCCGCAACAAGAATAACCATACCTGCGTTAACGCCCGTATATGAAGCGGTGAAAAGAGGGTCAGCCGCAACGTTGAGACCAACGTGCTTCATTGCGCAGAATGAACGTGCGCCTGCAACACTTGCACCGAATGCAACTTCCATTGCAACCTTTTCGTTGGGAGCCCACTCCGAGAAGATTTCATCATATGTAGCGGCAAACTCCGTAACTTCCGTGCTCGGAGTGCCGGGATAGCTTGATACAACACGGCAGCCTGCTTCGTAAAGACCTCTTGCAACCGCCTCGTTGCCTAAAAACAGTTTGTTCAAACCGTAATCCTCCTAATCTTTCACTAAAAATAATGATAAAATATTATAATACTTTGTTTTAACAATTACAAGTTTTTATTTGTTAATTTTCATTTCAACCTGTGATGCAACAAGGCTTTCGCCGCAGTAAATCTTGCGAAGCTTGGGCTTCTCTATTTTACCCGTGGGATTACGGGGTACTTCAGCAAAGATAATCTTGTGAGGACGCTTATATCTGGGAAGGTCACGGCAAAAATCGTTGATATCTTCTTCATCCGCTTTAAAGCCTTCTTTGATTTCAATAATTGCCGCGGCAATTTCAC
>JAZSBC010000173.1:0-77812 GCA_045602245.1 Acutalibacteraceae bacterium
AACCAGCCCTCTGAAAAACGCCGAAAAATTTGCCGTAAAACCTGTTGACAATGCGGGCAAAACAGAAATCCGTGTTTACTACGGCGGAATTTCATTCGCCCTCGGCGCATTTCTTCTTTATCTCAACGTTGCGGTTGAAACTCCCGTTTATTCGCTCGTTGGCGGTCTGTTTTTTGCAACAACCGTGCTCGTCACAAGAACAATTTTCCTTTGCGTTGACAAGGGCTGGAAATGCCCCTACACAAAGCTTGCCATCCCCGCGGAATCGGCGTTTGTTGTGGCTCTGTGGGTATGCTGGTTCCTTTCAAGATAAAAAAAGGCGGTTTAAATTATGAACAATCACAAGTGGCTCGGCAAATGGATAGGCGCTCAGATGACGGTTGAGGACCGTTTTGCACCGATTTTCAAAAAAGATTTCACAGTTTCAAAAGAAATTGAAAAGGCGGAAATCTATATATGCGGGCTCGGGCTTTTCGAGCTTAAAATCAACGGCTCTCTGCCCGACGACACCGTGCTCAACCCTGCACATTCACAATACAGTCAGACCGTGCTCTACAGAGTTTTTAACATAAAAAATTTACTCATAAACGGAGAAAACACCGTAACCGTTGAGCTCGGCAACAGCTTTTTCAACGAAACAACAACCGTGTGGAATTGGCAGGCTGCCTCCTGGAGATCTGCACCGAAGCTGATTGCAGATATCGTTATTATTTATTATGACGGAACAAGCGAAACAATTTCAACCGATAACAGTTGGCTTGTAACTCTTGACGGACCCGTTATCTCAAACAGCATTTATTACGGCGAAACCTATGATGCAAGGTGCGTTGATTTCAAATGGCAAAATGCAACGGAAACCGATGCGCCTCAGGGTCAGCTGAAGCCTCATAAGTTTCCCTTGATGAAACGAATCAATGAATTCAGACCTGCGAGTGTTACGAAGCGCGATGACGAAAGCTTTATTGTCACTGCGCCCGAAACGGTAACGGGTTGGGCAAAAATCAGAATCAACGCCCCGAAAGATAAGGAAATAATTATAAGATACAATGAATACCTGAACCCCGACGGTCAGGTTACAAAAATCGGCAAAGGTGAAGGGCGTGACGGTAACTGGTGGCCCGACGGCTATATTCAGCAGGATTGTTTTATCAGCAACGGTGAAATATTTGATTACGAACCGAAATTCAGCTACAAAGGCTTCAAATATATTCAGGTTGACGGAGTTGAAAATCTTACCGCTGACGATATCGTTATTTACAGAATCGCAAACAACGTTGATATAATCTCTGATTTCACCTGTTCTGATGAAATGCTCAACAAACTTCACCGCCTTATGCGAAACACTCTGCTCAACAATTTCCAGAGCAAGCCCACCGATACTCCCGTGTGGGAGAAAAACGGCTGGCTCGGCGATGCGAACTGCGCTCTGCATACAATGATGATGAATTTTGATATGAACACCTATCTTCAGAATTTCATCGGTATTATGGCAGATTGCCTTCACGATTTCGGTTCGGTCCCCGTTATTGTGCCGAGTGCGAATTGGAGCATCGAGAATTCTCCCGTGTGGAACTCCGTTTTTGTTTTCGGAGCGCAGGCGCTCATTGATTACTGCGGCGCAACCGATTATGCAGAAAAGATTTATCCCGATTTAAAAGAATATGCAATCAAGAACATTGAAGAACTCGAATCGCTCGGCTGGGCTTGGGGCACAAGAGGACTTTCCGATTGGGTTGCACCCTGCTGCGAAGAAAACGGAGATGTTCAGAACAACTCATCGGAAGGCGCAGAAATCTGCTGTACCGCATTTGTTTACGCAATGCTTCAGGCTATGATTTACATAGCGAAAAAACTCGGAAAGACTGAAGATATTGCGGAATATGACTCAGCCGCGAAACAGATTTATAGGGCATTCAATGAAAAATTCTATAATGCGGAAAAAGGAATATATGAAACTGCCTTCTGGACTCAGCTCGGCTCCCGCACAAAATACAGGCAGACATCAAACCTTCTTCCCCTTGCATTCGGTCTTTGCCCCGATGATCATAAAAAAGCGGTTGCCGAAAATCTTGCAAATGATTTCATAAGCCGCGATTATCACCTTGATACAGGATGCACAGGCACGAAATTCGTATTGCCCGTATTATGCGACAACGGCTATTCGGACATTGCATTCAGGGTTCTTATGCAAAAAACCTACCCGAGTTGGGGGTATTGGCTTGAAAACGGAGCTGATTCCGCTTGGGAAAGCTGGGAGAAATCAACACGTTCAAAAGACCACTATTTTCTTGCAACCTATGACGAATTTTTCTATACTCATATTGCAGGAATAAGAGATATCCGCAACGGCTACCGTAATTTTACCGTTGCTCCCATTCTCGAATGCGGACTTGAGTTTGCCAAAACTTCGGTTAAAACTCCGCTCGGTCTTTTAAGATGCGATTGGCACAAAACAGCTGACGGTTATACCGTTGAAATCGAAATCCCAAAGGGCGCTGAGGCGCAGATAATACTCGGCAATATCAAAACAACTCAATCCGGCGGAACAAAGATATATAATGTATAAAAATTAAGGAGTGTTGAAATACACTCCTTAATTTATTATCAGTTTAAGTATAAGCGCACCTATAACACCCGGCAGACCGAGTACGATAAAAGACGCTATTGTGTACCAATTAACGGCAAGAGTAACACCCGTAAAAAGCCCCGTCAGGTTAACGGCGCACATTGCGGCTATCCCCTGAAGTGCGGAAATTATAAAACTTGTTGCACCTTTCTCACTTTTCACTGTCCACCAAATAACGCATATCACGGCAACTATCGCCGCCGTTATCAGAAAGTAACTCATATTACCTCCCTGCTGTAAATAGCGATATCATCGCTTTCAAGCCCCTTTTCTTTTGCAAGCTTCAGCAGATAGCGATAAAGAGCTTTGAGCGATTTTATTTCATAGATTATTGAATCAAGCAAATCCTCATTGCTTTCGTTTTCAAAGCGGCTGTATGCGCTTGCAAGGCGCTGAGAAGTATCCCTGAGCTGAATCAAAACGGTATCCTGAGCAGGTTTTACGGGCTTTCTTATCACTTCATAGTAAAAAATCTTTGCTGAGTTCAAATTTTTTTCCATATTTTCATTCCTCCTGTAAATATTCTATAGAAATTATTGGACAAATATGATAGAATTAATCTGTAAAAATATATGCGGAGGAATAAAAATATGAATTTGTATCCCATAAAGCTTCTTCCCTTTGTTTCTGAAACAATCTGGGGCGGCAGAAAACTGATTGATGAATACGGCGTTAAAACAGAAAAAAACAACGCCGCAGAGGGCTGGATGCTCTCTTGCCACGAGGCAGGCTCAAGCAGTGTTGAAAACGGAATTTTTGCGGACAGATCATTTGCCGACGTTATAAAAGAAAATCCTTCTCTTTGCGGTAAGAATGCAGAGAAGTTTGATGATTTTCCCATTCTCATAAAATTCATTGATGCTATGGATAACCTTTCCGTGCAGGTGCATCCCACCAAAGAATACTGCGCACTCACGGGCAAGGGTCAGAGCAAAACGGAATGCTGGTATATCATCGACTGCGAAGAGAATGCAAGCCTCATTCTCGGCTTTAAAGATAAGATTTCACCCGAAGAATTCAAGTCTGCAATCGAAAACAACACTCTCACCGACTATGTTGAGAATGTAAAAGTTAAAAAAGGCGATTTCTTCTTTATTGATTCGGGTACACTCCACGCTATCTGTAAAGGCATTTTACTTGCCGAGGTTCAGGAAAGTTCAAACACAACCTACAGAATTTATGATTACAACCGCAAGGGTGCCGACGGCAAGCCCCGTGAGCTTCACGTTGAGGACGGCGCGGCTGTAACAAAGCTCGAGAAATATTCTCAGCCCGATTTTTCAAACCCTGCTCTTGATACAGCCGAGCGCAGACTTCTTGCCGACTGCCCCCTTTTCAAGGTATGGAAGCTTGAAACAAACGGCGATTTTTCGGGCGTTGCGGAAAGCGATTCGTTCGTATCGCTTCTCATAATGTCGGGTGAAGGCACGCTTGAATGCTGTGCGGAAACGCTTTCTCTTAAGAAGGGCGACAGCATATTTATCCCCGCAAATGCAGGCGAATACAAACTCTCAGGCAATTTTGAAATAATAGAAACAAGAATTTAAGGATATAAAATGGCTATAGTCAGCGTACAGAATTTAAAAGTTGATTTCGGCGGTAAGGTGCTGTTTGAAAACGTTTCGTTTGACGTCAATTCCGGGGACTTTGTAGGTCTTATCGGCGCAAACGGAACAGGTAAAACCACGCTTTTCAAGGTTATTACAGGCGAAATTGAGCCAACCGAGGGCGGCGCATTTGTTGGCAAAAACGTTAAGGTGGGCTATCTTGAGCAGCACGCCTGCCACGGCTCGGTGAGAACGGTTTATGACGAGGCACTCAGCGTTTTTGAACCGCTTATGGCTATTGAGCGTGAGCTTGAAGATATTGCAGCCGCCATTGATGCGGATGAAGGCGGGAGAGATGAACTTATTGAAATGCAGAACCGCCTCAACGAACAGTTTCAGGAGCAGGAAGGTCTGACTTACAGAAGCCGCACACGTTCGGCTCTTATCGGTCTCGGCTTTGGCGAAGATGATTTTTATTTAACCTGCGATAAGCTCAGCGGCGGTCAGAGGTCAAAGCTCAGTATGTGCAAGCTGCTTCTCAGCGGCTCGGATCTGCTTCTTTTAGACGAACCTACCAACCATCTTGATATTGCAGGAACTGAATGGCTTGAAAACTTTCTTTCAACGTTCAGAGGCACAATAATCGTTATATCGCACGACCGATATTTTCTTGACCGTGTTACCAACAAAACCGTTGAGATTTCTCACGGCAAGAGTCATTATTCAAAAGGCAATTACTCAACATATTTAAAGCTCAGGGAAGAACGTCTTGAAAGCGAAAGAAGGCAATATGAAAACCATATTGCCGAAATCAAGCGCATTGAAGGAATCATTGAACAGCAGCGTTCATTCGCAAGAGAACGCAATTTTATAACGGCAGAAAGCAAACGCAAAATGCTCGAAAAAAAGAAAGCAGAGCTTGTTGTTCCAGATCCTCCCCTTTCGGCAATGAGAATGAAATTCACTCCCATTTGCGAAACGGGCAACGACGTACTCAATGTGAGCGGTCTTTCGAAGGCTTTCGGCACAAAGCGCCTTTTCTGCAACGCAGATATGGAAGTTTACAAAAACGACCGTGTATTCATTCTCGGCACAAACGGCTGCGGCAAAACAACGCTTCTTCGTATTCTCACCCGTCAGCAGTCTGCCGATGACGGCACTTTCATATTCGGCTCAAACGTTAAAATCGGCTATTTTGACCAGAGCCTTGAAAGTCTTAAAGGCGGCAAAACCGTTATTGACGAGATATGGGACGAGCATCGGTTGTTCACTGAAAAAACCGTCAGAAGCTATCTTGCTCTCTTCCTTTTCAGAGGCGATGACGTTTTCAAGAACGTTGATACCCTCAGCGGCGGCGAAAAAGCAAAACTCTGCCTGCTGAAGCTTATGCTTTCGGGCGCTAACGTGCTTTTACTTGACGAGCCTACAAACCATCTTGATATTGTTTCAAGAGAAGTGCTTGAGGCAGCTCTGAGCGATTTTGACGGCACAATTATTGCTGTTTCTCACGACAGATATTTTATCAACAAGCTTTCAACAAAAATATACAGAATGAGCGAAAACGGCTTTGAGAAGTTTGACGGCGATTACGATACCTATACCGGAATTGCCCTTGCTCAAGCTAAAGAAAAGCCTAAGAAAGCCGAGCAAAAGGTTAATCTTTATAAACTCCGCAAGGAAAGAGACAGCGAAATCAATAAGCTCAAAGGCAAAATCAAACGCACTGAAGAAGAAATCGAGCGTCTTGACAACGAGATTTCGGAAATCAACGGTCTGCTTTCAACTCCTGAGGTTTCGGCAGACTATGAAAAAGTAATATCCCTCACAAAACAACTTGAAGAGCTAACGGATTCACAGCTCACGGCTATGGATGAATGGGAGCAGATGAATTCAAGGCTCAGCGAATTAACGGAGGCGGAAATATGACAAGTCAGCAGCTTTTCAAAAATTCAAAGTGGATAGAATGCACGGGCAGTGAAGCTCCCGTTTTCAAAAAAACGTTCAACGCCGTCAAGGGCGAAAAAGCAGAGATTACAATCTGCGGTCTCGGTTATTTCAAGCTTTTCATCAACGGCAAGAAAGTGAGCGACGATCTGCTTGTACCCAACGCAACAAACTACAGCGTGAGAGATACCGCGGCGCTTGAATTCCCGATTTATGATGATGCGTCATACCGTATTTACTGTATGAAATACGATATCTCCGATTACCTTGCAGACGGCGAAAACACCCTTGCCGTTATGCTCGGCAACGGATATTATAACCAGAATAAGCGTATGGCTGAGGGTAACGTTGTTTTCGGCACACCCAAGCTTTGCTACATAATCGAAAAGACGAGCGGCGACGTTATCTGCGATGAATCAACGCTTTCATACAAGGGTTTCATCCTTGAAAACAATCTTTATAACGGCGAGTATCACGATTATAATCTTCTGCCCAAAGACGGAGATTTCACTGAAAGCGCAGTTATTCCTGCGCCGGAAAGTGAATTTTATATTCAGTTCTCCCCTGCCGACAAGGTTATCCGTTCGCTTGAACCCGTTCTTATCAAGGATGAGGGTGAAAGCAAGCTCTATGAAGTGAGCGAAAACACGGTTGGCTATGCGGTTATCAGATGCCCCGAAAAAGGCAAAAAAATAACCGTAAGCTATGCTGAAGAAATTCACGATACCCGTGAATGGTACGGCGTGAAATTTGCAGAAAACTATCAGACCGAAGTTTTCATCACCGACGGCACGGACCGTGAATATATCCCCCATTTCACCTGGCACGGCTTCAGATATTTCAGAATAACGGGCGATGCAACTCCCGTAAGAGTTGACGTTGTTCATTCCGACTGCCCCGTTACGTCTTCATTTGAAAGCGATAACGAAAACCTCAACTGGCTCTACGAAGCATACGTCAGAACTCAGCTTTGCAATATGCACAGCGGCGTGCCTTCAGACTGCCCCCACAGGGAAAGACTCGGCTATACGGGTGACGGCCAGCTTTGCGCAGAAACGGCTATGATGATGCTCGACAGCCGCGAATTCTATCGCAAATGGCTCTATGATATTGCAGACAGCCAGTGCAAAAAATCGGGTCACGTTCCACACACTGCACCCCTTATGGGCGGCGGAGGCGGTCCCTCTGGCTGGGGCGGTGCAATGGTTGAGGTTCCCGTTAAATTCTACAAAACGTATGGCGACAAAGCGCTCCTTGAGGAATTTTTACCGATGATGCTTAAATTCCTCGACTACCTTGAAAGCAGAACGGAAAACGGACTTGTGTGGCGTGAAGAGGATAACGGCTGGTGCCTCGGTGACTGGTGTGCCCCGGGCAGAGTTGTTCTCCCCGAAACCTTTGTCAACACAGCGCTTTACATCAGATTTATGCAGCAGACAGTTGATGCCGCAAAAGTTCTCGGCAAAGAAAATGAAGTTGCTCATCTCGGCGAAAGAATAGAAAAATCACAGAGGTCGCTTGTTGTTGCATACTATAACCCGTGGTGCCACCATTACTGCATGGGTGTTCAGGGTGCATCGGTGCTTGCATTCAGAACGGGTCTTGCAAACGAAAAAGGCAACAAGGAACTTGTCAATTACTATAAGCATATCGGTATGCTTGACACGGGCATTATCGCAACCGAGGCACTCATAGGATATTTATTTGAGATTGGCGAAAATCAGCTTGCATTCGAACTTCTTTCAAACGATAAGGAAGTATCGTTTGCATATATGAAGAACAACGGCGCAACAACGCTCTGGGAAAACTGGAACGGCAGAGATTCACGCAATCATCCGATGTTCGGCGCAGTTGCAAAGTATCTGTTCATATATCTTCTCGGTATTCAGCAGCCCGATGACAGCGCAGGCTACGAAAAAGTTGTTATTTCTCCCCGATTTGTTGAGGGTATGAACAGCGCAAAAGGACATATTACAACCCAAAACGGTATAATCAGCGTTGAATACACAAAATCGAGTAATAAGGCAACGGTAAAAGTTAATGCTGACCCGAGAATTGATTCTGTTTTTGAATATAACGGCAAAAAAATCAAGTTCAGCGGAGAAAGAGAATTTACTGTTGAAATCGGAGGTTAATCTATGGTAACGGTTAAAAGCTACGAACCGAAATATTATAAAGACGTGCAGCAGGTATGCCTTAACACAGGCCCCGATTCTGCTCTGACAGACCCCGTGATGAGAGATTTTATTCTCTACACCTTCTGCAATTATTATATTGAGCAGGAGCCTGAAAACGTTTTTGTTCTTGTTGATGAGAATGACGTTGCTCAGGGCTACGTTTTCGGCGCACTGAATTTCAGAAAATATCTCAAGAATTTCAAACCGTATCTCAAAAAAGTTCGTGAAACGGGCAAGGCAAACTACTACGAAGCGGTAGCCGAGGTTATTGCTCACGGCGTTTATTCAATCAAATACCCGTCGCATCTTCATATCGACATCAACGAGCCTTTCAGAGGCAACGGCAACGGTTCAAAAATGATTGCAACCCTCACCGACCATCTCAAAGCAAAAGGCTCGAAGGCGGTTATGCTCATAGTCGGCACGGGCAACACACGAGGCATCAATTTCTATAAGAAAAACGGTTTCAAAATCAAGGCAAGCCTCAAAAACAGCGGCACCGTTATGGCAAAGGAGCTTTGATATGCGCTACGGAGTTATTGGTACGGGCTGGATTGCAAAATCTTTCATTGACGGCGCGCGTATGCTCTGCAATTCCGATTTCGTTGCGGTTTATTCCAGAACAGAAGAAAGCGGCGGCAGCTTTGCATCTGAAAACGGAATTGAAAAGGTATATACGGATATAAACGAGTTCGCAAAAGGCGATTTTGATGCCGTATACGTTGCAAGCCCCAACCGTCTGCATTATGAACAGACAAAGCTTATGCTTCAAAGCGGCAAACACGTTATCTGTGAAAAGCCGATAACCGTTGAACCCGATGAGCTTGAAGAGTTGCAATCACTTGCAGAAGAAAAGGGTCTTGTTTATATCGAGGCTATAATGTATATGTTCAACCCTGCCGCAAACCTGCTCAAAGATGCAGTTAAAAAAATCGGCAGAATAACGAGCGTGCATTTTGATTTTTCTCAGCTTTCTTCAAAATATCCCGCATATCTTGAAGGCAAGCTGCCCAACATCTTCAACCCCGCCCTTGCAACGGGCTGCCTTATGGATTTGGGAATTTACTGCGTATATCCTGCGCTTGACCTTTTCGGTTTGCCCGATAAAATAACCGCCTGCGCCCACTTTATGGAAAGCGGTGCAGACGGCAGCGGAAATGCGGCGTTTCTTTATAAAGACAAGCTTGTTAACCTGACCTATTCAAAGCTCGGTCAGGACAGACTCGGCTCGCAGATTTTCGGCGATGAGGGAACAATCACCATCAAGTCAATCTCGAAGCTTATCAATATGAAGCTTATTGATAACAAAGGCAACGTGACTGAAATTATCGGCGACGTTGAAAAAGAAAGAATAATGGGTTATGAGGCGCAGGCTTTTGAAAAATTCACAGCCAACCCCGATGACCCTTATTACGAAACGGTCAAAGAGAGAGCTTTGCAGGTAAGCAAGGTTATGAAAGAAACACGCAGTATTTCAGGAATAGAATTTAATTAAAAAAGCAAAGAATCTTCGCTTCTTCCGGATGCGGAGATTTTTTATATCTGTTTTGTTGAATTTTTCTATTTTTAGTTGAATTCAATTCAATAATAACGTCATTGTTTTATTCCGGTTTATGGGTTATTATTTGGTTGTAAACAGTGCTGTTAAACAAATCAAATAATCGGAGGCAAGTTATTATGTCAATTTATATAGGTGAATCAATCAGAAAACTTCGAAAAGAAAGAGAACTCACTCAGGAAAACCTCGCAAACTTTCTTGGTGTTTCGTATCAGAGCATAAGCAAATGGGAGAGAGGCGAAAGCTATCCCGATGTTACCCTTATCCCTTCAATCGCATCTTTTTTCGGCGTTACAATTGATGAACTTTTCGGTTCTGAAAAATCAAATAATGAAATAAAGATAGAAAAATACATTGAGGAATATGAAACACTTTGCCTCAAAGATCTGCCTGCAGCGCTTGAAATGATTAAAGGCGCCGTCAAGGAGTTCCCGGGTGAATTCAGGCTCCTTATCCGTTATATGGCAGCTCTTTTATCTGCAAAAGGCGGCATAAATCAAGACCCGAAACAAATATTTGACGAGATGTATTCAATTAACGAAACCATTCAGAATCACTGCGTTTCAGATAAAATCAGAATCAGAGCAAAACGGCTCATGGGCACATATTATAAAACTCTAAGCTACACTGAAAAAAATGAATCTTATATTGAAAAAATGGAAGAGATAAACAACGATTTACCCTTTATGCGTGACAGCAGAGACTATACCGCAACCCATATGTATCTGCCCGGTGAAAAACACAACACTGCCTGCAGAAACGCTATGGAAGAGCTTCTTTTCCTTTTTAACGGTGCAACGGTAAATTACTGCTTTTATAATGACGATTTCGACGAGGAATTCAAAATCAAGGCGGCAACTATGCTTATCTCGGTTATGGACACCGTTTATGATGACGGCAATTACGGCAAAAACTGGCATCATATAGCATATAACTACGGTCATATCGGTCATTGGTATTATGAGCTCGGCGATAAGGAAAAGGCTCTTGAATGGTTAAGAAAATGTGCTGAACATTCAAAAAAATATGATGAATTGCCGCAGGTTACAGAGCACGGCTCACTTCTTCTGGAAGGTATGTCCTTTGAAAAAGCAGAGAGAAGCAAAACGCTCTGCGAAAGAATGAAACATCATTTCACCGTTAATTATCCGCTTTCAGATGAATTCAAAGAATCAGCGGAATTCAAAGAAATTCTTGATATTCTCGGATAAAAAAACAGGGTGCTTTTCAGCACCCTGAATTTTTTATGCTATTTTCAAAAGAATAGTGATAACGTTCATAAACGTTTCAAAGAACGATTTGAGGATATTAACGAAGTTATCAAAAACGTTAGCAGCTCTTGTCTGTGCATCAACTGTGCCGTAACCGGGAATAACGCCGTTGTTATCGTCAACGCCGTCATCATCAGCGATAAATGCGCTGATAAGGGGCGAAACAAGAGCAAGAAGGAAATATTCCGCAGCGGTAACGCCGCCGAAAACAGAGGTGCCGAGCTTTGTTATATCTCTTACGATTGAATCGGTGCCGAGATATGAGAAAAGCTGATTCGCTGCTTTGAAGAACACTTCATCGCTGACGGTTGCAAGGTCATCCTTAAGAAGAAGTGCAACAAGACGAAGGAAAATTGCTATGTCTCTGCTGTAGAGGTCATAAGGCTCGCTGCCTGAATAATGCCACGAAACAAGCTCTGTTACGATATCCCAACCGTTTTTATATTCGCTGTCGGGAATATCAATGTTATATTCTGCCGCAAGCTCCTGAATACCGCCTTCACCGTAAAGAGGCTCTTCAAGGATTTTAACAAGGCCGCCCACTGCAGTTGCAACAAGGTCATAATAGAATGCATCTTCTTCAATGCCCATTTCTTCCATTCTGAAGCCCTTGCCGAGGCGATACTGAACGCCTGCTTTGAGGAAGCCCTTTGCATAGTCGTTAAGACCTGCATTCATAAGATCAATCTGTTCCTGAGTGTAGCCCGAAATTGTTGAGGTCAGAGCATCTGTATCAATCGAATCGATTGTTCTTGCTTCATACTTGATTTCATCATCGGTAAGAGCCATTGCTCTGTACTGCAAGGGATACATTGTGAGCGACGTTGTTGCAAAGTCATAAATAACGTTGCCCGAGGGGCTTGTGTACGTTGCGGCGTCACTGCAATGCTCGTGACCCGTAAACACAAGCTTAATGCCCCAATCCGCAAAGAGAGTTGCGGTTGTATAATGGAATCTTACGATGAAGTTTCTGCTGAGGATTCTCTGAAGAGGAAGATGGTCGAGAAGATTATGATGCATCATAAGAATGGGATATTTGCCGTCTTCCTTAGCTTTT
The DNA here is from genome assembly GCA_045602245.1 of Acutalibacteraceae bacterium. Lineage (GTDB taxonomy): Bacteria > Bacillota > Clostridia > Oscillospirales > Acutalibacteraceae > CAG-177. The sequence continues at coordinate 12,181 of JAZSBC010000173.1, forward strand.
GCCGCCTGCTCTTTAACCCATTCAAGCTTTTCAGCCGACATACCGTCTTCGGTTGATTTTGTGGGATCACAGCTGTCAAGAGCGATGAGTCTGTAGTCATCGTTGAGGTCTGCGGTATATGAACCCGTGCCTTCAAGAGTTGTGAGAGCCTCGTCATAGCCGAAGTGATTATAAACTCTTACGAAATCGTCAAGATTTGTTTCACAGTCAACGCCGTAGTCATGGTTGCCGGGGATAACGTAAACGGGCTTGCCTGATTCCTGCTCAAACTTTTCGAGCTTTGCAGCCATATCAATATGTTCCTGATGAATTGCCTTGCCGTTATCAACAAGGTCACCCGAAAGAAGAACAAATTCACAGTCATCCGATTCTGCGCACTGATTGAGGAATTCATCAATTATCAAACTGCTTTCTTCTTCCATTGCCGCTCTGCGGTTTGCATACCAATAAATCTCGTCACCCTCGATTATTGGCACAAGCTCTTCCGAAGGAATGTTATAATGCAAATCCGATGCAACGAAAAACTTGGTTGTATCATCAGCCGCAAAAGCGGTAAAACCGACTGCAAGCGATGAAACAATGATAACTGTGGAGAGTAAAACACTTATAAATTTCTTCATTTTTACACCTCTTAAAACAATATACAAATAATATAGCATATTTTCATTTTCAATGCAAGAATTTACTGAAAAAATCGGCTTGTATGAGTTCATCGCCCATACAAGCCTGTTTTTCTGTTTAGTTCTTTTCTACGCCGAGGGTTACTTTTTCGCCGTTGATATCCCAATCCTTAGCGAATGAGCCGCCTGCGGATGCGATAATATCGGTTGCGAGAACGTCGTGCATAACGGTTTCTTTGTTAGCCTCAAAGATTGCTTCAATCTTTTCGTTGCCGCTTACATAGATTTTGATTGTGTCCATAACCTCAAAACCTGCATCCTTACGCATTGTCTGAATCTTTGAAATAAGCTCTCTTACAAAGCCTTCTTCAATGAGTTCGTCGGTGAGGTTTGTGTCAAGAACAACGGTAACGCCGTTGCCGCTTTCAGCCTGGAAGCCTTCCTTCTGAACGGTTTCAATAAGAAGGTCTTCAACTGCGAGCGAAATCTCGGTATCGCCTGCAGTAAACGTGAGAGCGCCCTTTTCATCAAGCTCCGCCTTTGCAGCTGAACCGTCAAGCGATGAAAGATACTCTCTGATTGCGCCGAGCATCTTGCCGTACTTGGGACCGAGTGTTTTGAGCTGAGGCTTGAAGTTATATGAAACGTAGCCTGATGAATCGTTAACGAATTCAAGAGCCTTGATGTTAAGCTCGTCTTCAATGATTTCGCAATATTCCTTGCCGAGAACCTTCTCTGCGCTTACGAAAATCTTGCCGAGAGGCTGTCTGTTCTTGATATTTGCAGTGTTTCTTGCGGCTCTGCCGAGAACAACGATATTGAGAACTTCATCCATTGAAGCTTCAAGATCTTTATCAACAAAAGCTGCGTTTGAAACGGGATAATCGCAAAGATGAACGCTGATGGGAGCATCCTTATCAACAGCGCAAACAAGGTTGCGGTAGATATCCTCTGCCATAAAAGAAATCATGGGAGCGGCAAGCTTGACAACGGTTACAAGAGCTGTGTAAAGAGTCATATAAGCGTTGATCTTATCCTGCTCAAGACCCTGCGCCCAATAACGCTCTCTGCCTCTGCGGACGTACCAGTTACTCATATCGTCAACAAAGCCCTGGAGTGCCTTTGCCGCCTCGGGGATTGCGTAGCTGTCAAGATAGCCGTCAACGGTATCAATAAGAGTATTGAGCCTTGAAAGAAGCCACTTATCCATAATGGAGAGCTTATCGTAATCAAGAGTATGCTCTGTGGGGTTGAACTTATCAATGTTTGCATAAAGCACATAGAATGCATAGGTATTCCAGAGTGTACCCATAAACTTACGCTTGCCTTCAACAACTGCGTTATCGTGGAAACGGTTGGGAAGCCAGGGTGCGGAGTTGGTGTAGAAATACCAGCGGATAGCATCTGCGCCGTGCTTTGCAAGTGCATCAAACGGGTCAACTGCGTTGCCCTTTGACTTTGACATCTTCTGACCGTTCTCATCCTGAACAAGGCCGAGAACGATAACGTTCTTATAGGGTGACTTGTCAAAGAGAAGGGTCGAGATTGCCATAAGCGAATAGAACCAGCCTCGTGTCTGGTCAACAGCTTCAGAGATGAATTCTGCGGGGAACTGCTGTTCAAAGAGGTCTTTATTTTCAAACGGATAGTGATGCTGAGCGAAGGGCATTGCACCTGAATCGTACCAACAGTCGATAACTTCAGGCACTCTCTTCATTTCGCCGCCGCACTTTTCGCACTTGATTGTAACTTCGTCAATAAACGGTCTGTGAAGCTCGATATTTTCGGGGCAGTTGCTGCTCATTGATTTAAGCTCTGCGATTGAGCCGATTGAATGTCTGTGACCGCATTCGCATTCCCAGATATTGAGGGGTGTACCCCAATAACGGTTACGGCTGATGCCCCAATCCTGAATATTTTCAAGCCAGTCACCGAATCTGCCCTTGCCGATGCTTTCGGGAATCCAGTTAACTGTGTTGTTATTCTTAACAAGGTTATCCTTAACGGCTGTCATCTTGATAAACCAGGATTCTCTTGCATAGTAGATAAGCGGAGTGTCGCATCTCCAGCAGAAGGGATAATCGTGTTCAAACTTGGGAGCAGAGAAGAGCTTGCCTTCCTTATCAAGGTCAACAAGAATTTTGGGGTCTGCATCCTTAACGAACATACCTGCATAGGGTGTTTCTTCGGTCATATTACCCTTGCCGTCAACAAACTGAATGAAGGGAAGATCGTAATTTCTGCCAACCTTGGCGTCATCTTCACCGAATGCGGGAGCGATGTGAACGATACCCGTACCGTCTGACATTGTTACGTAGTTGTCAACGGTAACAAAGTGTGCCTTTTTATTCTGCTTTTCAGCAACCTTGCCTGCGCATTCGAAGAGAGGCTCATACGCCTTGCCTTCGAGGTCTGTGCCAACGTAAGTTTCAAGAATTTCATATGCCACAACGCCGTTTTCCTTATCGGCAAGTGAACCGAGAACGGTATCGAGAAGAGCCTTTGTCATATAGTAAGTGTACCCGTCCGCAGCCTTGACCTTGCAATAAGTTTCTGTGGGGTTAACGCAGAGAGCGCAGTTTGAGGGCAGAGTCCAGGGAGTTGTTGTCCAAGCAAGGAAATATGCATCTTCACCGATAACCTTGAAGCGTACAACTGCCGAACGCTCTTTTACTGCCTTATAGCCCTGAGCAACTTCGTGAGATGAAAGAGGAGTTCCGCAACGGGGGCAATAGGGAACAATCTTGAAGCCTTTATAAAGAAGACCCTTATTCCAGATTTCCTTAAGCGACCACCAGATTGATTCGATATAGCTGTCGTGATAGGTAACATAGGGGTCGTCCATATCAGCCCAGAAGCCGACTGTGCCTGAGAAGTCTTCCCACATACCCTTATATTTCCAAACGCTTTCTTTACATCTGCCGATGAAGGGTTCAAGACCGTAGCTTTCAATCTGCTCTTTGCCGTTGATGCCGAGTTCTTTTTCAATTTCAAGCTCAACGGGGAGACCGTGAGTATCCCAACCTGCTTTTCTGGGTACCATATAGCCCTTCATTGTTCTGTATCTGGGAATCATATCCTTGATAACACGGGTAAGAACGTGGCCGATATGGGGCTTGCCGTTAGCGGTGGGAGGGCCGTCGTAGAAAGTATAGGTCGGGCAGCCTTTTCTTTCTTCAATGCTCTTTTCGAAAATCTTGTTTTCTTTCCAGAAATCAAGCACGGCTTTTTCTCTGGTCACGAAATCAAAATTCGACGAAACCTTTTCGTACATTTTTTCATTCCTCCGATTTATTATGAAATATTCATTAACAAAAAAATAATCCCTGACCCTAATCGGGACAAGGAACAGCAAAAACGCCTGCATAACCCGATCTTTATGCTTCCCGATAACGGCGGGAACCCGTCAAAGCCTACTCATTTCTTTTCGGTTTGCGATTCGGGAGTGATATTCACAAATGCGGCAAACGGCGGGTTCACACTATCTCCGCCTCACTTGGTTTGCGCTTGCAAAAGCTACTGTCTCCGTCATAATCTTTATAAAGGCAAGGTATTAAATTTCAGTCGTAAGAAAGTATATCACACTGCTTTTATATTGTCAACCATACATTATTAATAAAATAATAATGGCTTGACCTGTTTTTGTGTATGTGATAAAATAAAAGCAACATATCCGAGAGGAGATATTCCGTTGAAAAACAAAATACTCTCCGCAATAACTGCGGTTATAATCTGTATAATTTCAATCGTTCCGTCATTCGCAACTGATTCGGGCGGATATTTCACCCCATTTGCCGCTATAGTCAGTTCAGAATCGGGCGCTGTTTTATATGACAGAGTGTATAACGACGATATGACACGAAGCATTATGAGGCCGCTTACCGTTCTTGCACCTGCAGGCACCATGCTTATAGTTACGGATGAGCTTGAATTTGAGGGCGAACTTTATCTTGCCGTTGAATACGCCGATTTTGATGCTTACGTTAAAAAATCAAAAATACTCATAAACGTTCAGGAAGTAGGCGAAGAGGCGGCATATTCAACCGCAGCCGAACACAGCGTTATTATAATAAACAAAAACGGCGCTTTTCTTCGCAAAGGTCCTTCTCTTGCTTACGATACCGTATCCGATGCAATCCCCTGCGGAACGGTTATCACTTATAATAAAACGAACTCCGATTTTGAGCTTGCCGCAGAATGGGCATATACGGAATATAACGGAGTTAAAGGCTGGCTTAACATCAATCAGTACGGCAGCGCCTATGACTGTGCAAAGGTTCTTGATGAAAACGACTGCTTCACGGGTGTTGTTGAAACACTCAGCGGCGGCGCATTCCTGACCGAAGATTTCAGCGCGGATTCCGCAAAGGTTGCCGAAAACATTCCGTCGGGAACAAAGCTTTATTATAAATACTATTATGAATTTTCCGACTCCATCTGCGCTTTTGTTGAATACAACGGCGTAAAGGGCTGGCTTAAAACAAAAGACAGCTCATATAAAGTTGCAACGGGAGAAAAAGGCGGCGTTTACGTGCTTGCTGAAAACGGACTTCCTCTTTATAAAAAGCCGTTTGAAGAGAACGCGGAGCATATCGCCGTTGTTCCCGCAAGCTCAAATCTCAGCGTTGATTTTGCTTTTTCGGAAGTTGCGGAAAACACGGGATATATCTGGATGCACGTCAATTATAACGGAACGGAAGGCTGGCTTTTCAGCGGCAATCCCGCGGAATACAGCTATATGTACAGAGCCATTGATTTAAAAATCAACGCAGAAAACGGTCTGGATTTATATGCAGCTCCGAACACCGGAAGCGAAGTGATATCAACCGTTCCCAACGCCGAAACCGTAACCTGCATTTACGAAATTGCAGATGCTGAAAATTCCGAAAAATCATATTGGTCTTACGTTGAATACAACGGCAAACAGGGTTGGATTTACTCAGCCGAAAGCGAAGCTGTTTTTGTTGAGGGTACAGAAAGATATCTTGACGCACCGTTCGGCGCTCAGAAAATTGAGAGAGATGATATTTCGTCTGCTCCAGAATTCGAAACACAGCCTTCAACTAAGCCTGCGGACACAGAAAGCAACAGTTCATCAAAAACGTATATCATTATCGGCGTTTGTGCGGCGGCGGCAATCATCGGCGTTGTTGCGGTGATCGTTATCAAAAAGAGAAAATCAAAATAACAAAAAAATGCCCGAGTATGTTCGGGCATTTTTTGTGTTGCAAAAAGATATATAATATGTTATTATTATAGTAATTTGAAAATTTATCCGCGGTGATGTTTTGAAATTTTTTAAATCTGTTCTGTTTTATCTGTGGCAATTCACGTTTGGCATCGTGCAAAACCTTATCGGGCTTGCAATGTTTATTATCTATAAACTGAAGGGTGCCGAAAGTGAAACGTACCACAATGCAGTAATAACATATATTGAAAAGAAAAATTTCGGCGGTGTATCTCTCGGAATGTTTATTTTCATAAACAAAAACCGCACGGGCGATGCAAGGCACGATATGAAAATCCACGAATACGGTCACACCGTTCAGACTATGATTCTCGGTCCGTTGTGGCTGTTTGTGATTGCGGTGCCGTCAACAATATGGTGCAACACACCGTATTTTATCAGAATGAGAAGCGAAAAAAACATTTCGTATTATCGGCTTTACTGCGAAGGCTGGTCAAATCTCTGCGGACTGTGGGCAACAAAAGAGAGGTTTCTTACGCCCGAGCTTATCAACAGAGGCAGATACGGCAAACCGATTAACCCCAACAGAAACAAAAGAAAAAACATTAAAGGCAGAAGGAGAGAAAGATAATGGACAAAAAATATCTTAAAACAAGCGAATTGCTTTCATTCTCAACAGCAGGCTTCGGCAGAAGTATGATTTATAATCTTATGTCGACTTTCCTGCTCATTTTCTACACGGACGCAATGCACCTTGATTTCGGTCATGCAGGCGCAATAATTCTTATCACCCGTATTTTTGACGCAATCAACGACCCCATTATGGGCATTATTGCCGATAAAACAAAAACAAAATTCGGCAAGCTCCGTCCCTTCCTTCTCGTTTCTCCCCCGATGATTCTCATTTCAACGATACTTCTTTTCTGGGTACCCGTTGTTCCCACGGAAGCAAACTACACTTTCAGACTCATCTATTCGGCAGTTACATATATCCTCTGGGCAACCTGCTTCACCGTTCAGGACGTTCCCTTCTGGGGTATGAGCGCAGTTGTTTCTCCCCTTGAAAAAGAAAGAAACAAGCTCCTCTCAACCGCAAGAATTTTCTGCACAATCGGCGGCATTGTTCCCACTCTTCTTCTTGACCCCCTCACCAAAGCTTTCGGTCTTTCAAGAGGCTATCTTGTAAGCGCTGTTCTTATCTCAATCGCAGGCACGTCTCTTTCGTGGCTCGCATTCTTCGGCACAAAAGAAAGACTTGAAGACAAAAAAGAAAAAATCACGGTTAAGGAATATTTCCTTACGTACACAAAGAACAAGCCCCTCATTCTCGTTATTATTTCAAGCATCCTCGGCTCTGCAATGCTTATGGCGCAGACCTCGGGCGCTTACCTTGCAAACTATCTTTTTGCACAGTATAAATCAAAGTTCCCCGTGCAGACCGTTATGACCGTTGCCATCGGTATCGGTATGGTTGTTGCAATGGTGCTTATGCCCGTACTCCGCAAAAAAATGTCACTCAAAGCAATCTATATTTCAGCTGCTTTGTTCGGTGCAGTTGTTCATCTTATTATGTTCTTCGTAGGCTACGAAAACTTCTACGCATTCCTCGGTATGCTTGTTTTCGCAGGTCTTCCCCTCGGCATTTTCAACGTTATCACCTATGCTATGATCGCAGACAGCGTTGACTACCTTGAATGGAAAACAGGCAGACGTGCCGAAGGTGCCTGCTTTGCCTGCCAGACCTTCATCAGCAACCTTACCGCAGGTATTTCAAACTATATCACAACCCAGGTTCTTGAATTTTTCCATTACCAGACACCCGACAGAGTATATAATGAATCAGGCAAGCTTGTAGAAATCATCAAAGACCAAAGCCCTGAAACTCTTAAAGGTATGTTCATTATGGTAACAATCATTCCCGCAATCAGCCTTGCTCTTGCTGCAATTCCGATGTTCTTCAATGACTATTCGGGCAAGAAGAAGGACGATATCATCAACGAACTTACCGCACGCAGGGAGAAAACAAATGTCAATAAATAATGAATTTGATGCGTTCTCCGAAGGAATTGAACCCGGCGGACTCCGCAGCAGAACTCAGATAAAAATCCTTATCACCTTTATGGTGAACAAAATAAAAGAGCCTCTCAAAGATACTTTAATCATTGAAGCTCTTCAGCTTCACGGTCTGGCAAACTATTTCGAGGTCAGTCAGGCGCTTGATGAACTGATTGATAACGGCAACCTTTCAACCGCAGACGGTCTTGTTTATATCACTCCGAAAGGCGCTCTTTCCGTTGACGAACTTTCGCAGGAGATTCCGAAGTCTGTCAAGGAAACCGCTGTTGCTGATGCACTCAATCTTCAGCTTCTTGAAAAACGTGAAAGCGAAAACACCGTTGATATAAACAAAACGGAAAAGGGCTATTTCGTAACGTTCAGAGTTACTCATAAGGGCGATAACCTTATGGAGCTTACCGTTTATGCCGCCGATTTTGAGCAGGCTGAACAGCTCAAATACAAATTCCTTAAGAATCCGACTCACGTTTATTCAACCGTTGTAACGTCTCTTTACGTATAAGGAGAACCGATATGTTAGAAAATCTCAAACAAAAAGTATACGAAGCAAATCTCAAACTTGTTGAATATAAGCTTGTGCTTTTCACCTGGGGCAACGTTTCGGAAATCGACAAAGAAACGGGTCTTGTGGTAATAAAGCCCTCAGGCGTTGATTATGACAAAATGAAGCCCGAAGATATGGTTGTTATGAACCTCAACGGCGAAAAGGTTGAGGGTGAACTCAACCCCTCATCGGATACCCCCACTCATCTTGAGCTTTTCCGCCGTTTTCCCGATATCGGCGGCGTTGCACACACTCATTCAACCTTTGCGGTTTCGTTTGCTCAGGCAGCGAGCGATATCCCCTGCTACGGTACAACTCACGCAGACTTTGCTTACGGCTCGGTACCTTGCACAAGAGACCTGACCAAAGAAGAAATCGAAGGCGAATACGAACTTAACACGGGCAAGGTTATTGCGGAATGTTTTGAAACAAACGGCATCGACTATAACGCCGTGCCTGCGGTGCTTGTTCGCTCACACGGTCCGTTCACCTGGGGAAAAAGCGGCGATGCGGCTGCAAAGAACTCGGCAATTCTCGAAGAAGTTGCCAAAATGGCGTATCTGAGCAAGATGATGCAGGCTCAGGAGGCAAGCAAAGATATTCAGAAAAAGCATTATTTCAGGAAGCACGGTGCCGGCGCTTACTACGGTCAGAAATAATATCTTGACACAAAATGCTTTACAGTATAATATATTTACAGACAGAGAAAAAAGAGGTGTGGTTTAATGGCGAAATGTCCTAAATGCAACCGTAAACTTCATATATGGGATATTAAAGCGGAATGTCCCGGCTGCGGTGTTAACATTGCAAACTACGATTGGGAAAACAGACTTGAGCAGGATGCGATTGAGGCTGAAGCCGCATTTGCAAAAATGCGAACAACCCTCGCAAAGTTCAAATATTCATTCATAGGCACAAAGCTGAGAATTGCCAGAATCCCCATCAGCGTTCTTCCTCTTCTCACTTTTCTTCTTCCTCTCGGCACAATCGCCGTTTCAATTCCGTTCTATAACAGCGGAAACATAACTCTCAACGCAATATCAATCGTTATGAACGTTATGAACTTTGATATCGGCGGACTTATCAAAACTCCCTCATCGGCAATTATCGGCGATACGGCGCTCAACTTTGTTCTTGCACTTGTGCTTGTTCTTCTTTCGGCAGTTTCGCTTGTTATTAGCCTTGTGTTCCTGCTGCTCAACTTCAAAAAGTTCAACAGTAAGGGTCTTTTCATAACAAACCTTGTTGCAAGCGCAATGATGTTTGCAAGTTCATATTTCTTCAATCAGTTCTCGGTTATGATAGAAGCAGGCTCGCTTAAAGATGCTATCTTCTGCGAACCGAGCTGGGGCGTATACGTAAGCGGAGCAGCTTTCCTTCTTTCGGCAATAGTGAATCTCATCGTTTCGCTTCAGAAGGTCAATCTTCCTCCCGTTGAAGAAAAGAAAAACTGAACATAAAAAATCAAAGGGTCGATTAAATCGACCCTTTTTTTACATCTGTTCCAATATATATTGTTTAACGTCTTCAAGTTTGCTCTTTTTCCACTCCTCTGCCTCTGCTTTCTCAGCAAGAGGGCAAAGAATAAAGAAATCAAGCGTTTCACCCGGTACTCTGCCCGTTCTGAGCGGCTCTGCAAAATGCTCTGCCCATTCTTCTTCGGTTGCGTTTTTGAACCTTGCAGGGTTAAGATAAGTCATCTGCCGTCTTGTTGCGGCAATATGCATTTTTGCCGAAAGCGGCGAAAGAAGATTGAATTCTTCCTCCTGAACGTCAACAAAAATTCTCGGCAGAGGTGCCTTAACAACGTGTTCGGGTCCCCTGAGGATTTCAAGACCCATAGGCTCCCACGAAAACTCCGTTTCGGTAAAATTCAGTTTAATAAGTAAGCCGAATTCGGTATTGAACTGCGAGCGCTGATAATCGGTATCAAAAATAAAATTGCCGAGCGAATAGAAAATAATCTTATCGCCCACCGTTTCATAATTCATGGGTACGTGAGGATGATGCGAAACAACGATATCCGCACCCATTTCAAGATACAAACGGTAGCGCTCTCTTGTATAAGGTGACGGAAGCGGAGTGAATTCCTCGCCTGCGTGAGCAACGACAATGCACCAACGGCAGGTTTTTTTTATTTCATTTATCGTTTTCTGAATTTCATCAAGGTCGCTCCAGCTGTAGCACCCTGCTTTATTTTCATCGGCTTTTCTGCAGGCTCGCTGATAACCGACGCCAAACATACCGATTCCGCCCGCTTCATCAAGAATAACGGGCTTCCTTGCCTCGTGAATATCCATACCTGCGCCGATGGTTTTAGCGCCGTTTTCCTTTGCAATTTCAAGGGTGGTTCTGATGCCGTATTCACCTGCATCCATAATATGGTTGTTGCAGATGTTCCATATATTGGCATTCATTTTATTAAGCACTTTAACGGCTTCGGGGTCGATGGTGTGAAGAAGCTGCTGAACGCCGTCTTTGGTTGTGTTCTGCTCAACGGGAGCAACCGGCCCCTCAACATTCGCAACAACGTGGTCTGCACTGCGAAGGAAATCAAGAACTTCATCCGAAATCAGCTCTTCATCATTCCATTTGCCATACATATAGCGGTCAAAACCGATATCACCGGTAAAAACCAGGGTTGAATTATTTTTCATTTTTTCACCTCGAAAGAATAAAGAAGAAAGAATATTGAATAAAGAATAATACAAACAGCGCCAAAACACATATTTTATTATTTCATATTTATTCTCTATTCTTTCTTCTTTCAGCCTCACAGAGACTGTTTAGCACGATTGTTAATAACAGTTAATTTAAATATTTTCCACAATACCATCCGATTACACCGTCTTTTTTTGCGATACAACCTTTTGAGTTTTGAGAAATTATCGACAGTTTGTCCCCTTTTTTTACAGGCAGAAGATAATCGGTATAATCAAAGCTTTCAGTTTCATTTCTGATGTATGAATTAGGGATATATAATTTTCGTCTGCTTTTTATATGTTCGACAAGCGAAAACTCTTTGCCTTTTTTCAATATACTGATTTCTTTGTTAATCCATGATATGTATATAGATTCAGTATTAGGGCTTTGTCTCTCAAGGGCACATACCGTAGGAATCTCATCGTAACATATATGAGTTATTTCATTAACAGAACAGTTTATATCGGGAATGATCAGAAGGTTTAATTGCCCATCTTTTTTTACTCCGCATCCTCCGTCTATTGAAATAATTTTTTTGTCACGGTTAACAATCGGGTTCATTTGTGGTATATTGTAGCCGTACAAGACGACAGGCCAATGCCCCGTAATTACATATTTATCAAAAACATAGGGTGTCTTCTCTGCAAAAGCATCAAATTTTGTTAACTCAAAAATACTTTTGCCAACATTGTCCGAAACTTGCTTTTCTTGCAATCCACCGTGAACAAAGATATAATTTTGCGTTTCTACAACAGTTGGCAGATTGGCAATAAATTTAAATTCTTCTTCAAAATGAGTTATAACAGCTTGTTTTGATAACAGAATATCCTCGTGATTATTTATTGAGTAGCCACATTCATTTGCAAGTTCCTCATAAAACGATGTGCCTACCCATTGCCTTAAACCTAAAAGATAATTATAAAAACCACATACATTTTCTTCGGAAAGTTCATATATTAGTTTTAATCTATATGCATCTACATTACCGATAAGAGGTATAACATTTCCTTGTTCGCAAAGTTCCATAATATAACGTAAAGTTTTCAGATTTTCGGGACCTTTTTCAATCATATCTCCAACAATAAATAAAATGTCGTTATCACAAAAAGAAGCTTTTTCCAAAACTTTTTTAAAGTAAGACAAATAACCGTGAATATCACTTGTAACAAGAATCCGTTTCCCCGGCTCTATGTTTATCTGTTCGATTTTTGCAGTTAAATTCATCATTATCGGTTATCCTTTTGGAGTGTTTTTAGCAGTGTTCAAGGTTGACACAAGAATTCTTTTTATTTCCAAGCAATCATTAAGCAACGAATCACCTTCTTGCTCGGTTATATATTCGGATAATATTAATAGCCTGAGCCAATATTCGGTTTCTGCTGTTTCCTTTAAAGATATTTGGAGTTTTGCAATGAAATCAGCTTTTGAAATACCATAAACGGCTTCGTTTGCATTTGCACCGATACTTGTCCCTGAACGAATTATCTGCTTTGAAATAATCGTTTCTTTTTTCTCTTTAATCAGATATTTATGAAGCCTTACTATTCGTGCGGCAAATTTCAATGATTTATCTAACAATATGTTTTCTTTCATTTTCATACCTCAAAAGAATAGAGTAGAAAGAATATTGAATAAAGAATAATACAAACAGTGCCAAAACACATATTTTATTATTTCATATTTATTCTCTATTCTTTCTTCTTTCAGCCTCGAAAGAGGCGCTGTTTGGCCCGCCCGAAGGGATTCGAACCCCCGTTCTTCAGAATCGGAATCTGCTGCGTTATCCAACTGCGCCACGGGCGGATATATTGTCTTTTAAACTTTCTCTGATGATGAAGCTGTCACGAAGTGACTGATAAGGTGCAATACAGAGCATTGTTTTACACCTCATCCACCGCAAGCGGTCCCCCTTCCCCTTTGAGGGGAAGGCAGGATCGTGTGTTTTTTTATTTAATCTTTTCAATAACCTCGCCTGAGGTGGGCTTGGTTTTATCAATAAATTCCTGAACGGCATCTGCTGAAGGCATGGCCGCCGAGCAGCTGTGTGCCGAAACAAGCATTGATGCGGATGCAGTTGCGAATTCAAGTGCATCGGGAACGCTCTTACCGTTAAGGAGCGAATAAATAAATGCCGATGCGTAGCCGTCGCCGCCGCCGAAGCCTTTGAGCATCTTTACAGGGAAGGGCTTGACTTTATAAGCCGAGCCGTCGTCAAGATAAGCAACGGAGCCTTCCTTGCCGTGCTTGATGATTACGATTTTGTTGCCGTGTGAGAACCAGCGTGCAGCTGACTCTTCGTCGCTTGCGCAAACGCCTTCAACTGCTTCCGTAAGGTCAAATTCTTCTCTTGAGCCGAGAATAATGTCACTGTTCTTTGCGGCGATTGAATAATAGAGAGAAATTTCGTCTTTGTTCTTCCACGTGTAGCTTCTGTAGTCAATATCAAAAATAACAACTACGCCGTTTTTCTTTGCAAGGAAAAGTGTTTTGAGAGCAGCCTCTCTTGAGGGGCTTGCGCAAAGTGCGGTACCCGAAATAACAACGGCTTTTGCACTCTTGATATATTCTTCGTCAACGTCGTCAACGCAAACCTGAAGGTCTGCAACGCCTTCGCGGTACATAAGAATACTGCTCTGGGTGGGGCTGAGAATTTCGGTGAAAGTAAGACCGAGATTTTCGCCGTTTTCACATCTGAAAACGTGAGAAACGTCAATGCCGTCTGCTTTGAAATAATTTTCAACGTAATCGCCGAACTGGTCATCGGATACCCTTGCGATGAAGCCGCATTTTGCGCCGAGTCTTGCAAGACCGACCGCAATGTTCGCAGGCGAACCGCCTACATACTTATTGAAATTGCTGCTCTGTGAAAGCGGCATATTCATATCCGTGGGGTTAAAGTCGATTGCGATTCGTCCGATGGGGATTACGTCAAGTGCCTTTGATTTGTCAAATTCAATATAGCTCATTTATATCATCCTTTCATACTGCAGCCGAATATTTCTATATGCTTAAGTGCGTTCTGATATGCACCCTCAACCTCTGCAGTCTGCAAATCATAATATCCGTTAATCTTTTTGCTTTCATAAGCAGTTCTTACGGATTGCTCAACGCTGTCAAAGGTTGCCGTTGCAATATTAATTTTATTGATGCCGAGTTTTATGCATTTCCTGAAGTCATCGGGAAGAATACCCGTGCCGCCGTGAAGCACAAGCGGAGCTTTAACGAGGCTTGCCGTTTCTTCAAGAATATCAAAACGCAGTTTCGGGGCCTGCTTATAGTTTCCGTGTGCATTGCCGATTGCAACCGCAAGGGCGGAAACGCCCGTTTTTTCATAGAATTCAAGAGCCTGAGCGGGCGAAGTGCAGTTGATTGCGATATCCTCGCTGCCGTCTTCACTGCCGCCTACGCAGCCGATTTCACCTTCGCAGTCTGCACCGTATGATTCGGCAAGCTTTTTTATCTCTGCAGTAATGCCTGCATTCTCTTCAAACGGAAGATGCGAGCCGTCAAACATAACGCTTGTGAAACCGATATCAAGAGCCTGCTTTATTTTTTCTTTTGTTTTGCCGTGGTCAAAATGCACGGCAACGGGTACGGTGCTGTTTTTTGCGGCGGCGACCATAAGAGGACCGATTACTTCAAGCGGCGAATGGTTGAGCCTCACCTCCGCAATCTGAAGAATCGCAGGGCTTTTTGTTTCTTCAACCGCTTTGATTACGCCGAGCACCATTTCCATATTGGCAACGCTGAAGCTGCCCACGGCATATCCGCCTTTCCTTGCTTTCTGAAGAAGAGGCGCCATATTAACAAGAGGCATCTTTTTTATCCTCCTTGATTTTATAATAAATTGCGGCACAGACTGCACTTGTGAGAGGCAGGGTGAGAAGCATACCCAGGCTGCCTGCAAGCGCCTGCAGAATCTCCGCAACAATCATTTCCTTGTTTATAACCTGTTCGATATTTGCGTTATAAGCAACAAGAAGCAATACGCTTGTGAGCGAGCTTCCTATATAAGCAAGCACAAGAGTGTTTGCCATAGTACCCATCATATCCCTGCCGATGGTAAAGCCTGATTTCATAAGCTCTTTCGGAGAAATATCGGGAGATTTCATTCTCAATTCATAGAGCGATGACGATATGGACATTGAAACGTCCATTACCGCACCCACCGCACCGACGATTATCATTGCAAAAATAATCGCCTTGAGATTTATGGGATTATCGGGATAAAGCTGAATGAGATAAACGGATTCTTCCTCGAGAAGACCCGTCATATTAAGGAATTTATCGGAAATAAGCACAATCAGACCTGCACAAAGCACACCGCATACACAGCCGATGCCTGCACACAAAGCTTTGACGTTGAAACCGCTGATTATGCTCAGGGTCATAACCGTTATATAAACACAAACGGCTATTGCCCAGAAATAGATGTTGTGACCGTTGAGAATTGCAGGAATAAGCACAACAAAAACGGAAAGGCAGGTGAAACCGAGAGAAATAATGGTTTTTAAACCCTGCATTTTTGAGAAAACGATTATCAGCACGCAGAAAATGAGGAGCAGCCACAAAAGCGGAGTTATTCTCACGTAATCGCCGAAGTAGTAATAAGTTTCTCCGCCGTCCTGATAGCTTTCAACAAGGATCTCATCGCCCTGCTCAACCTGTTTGGGGCAGAAAACATAGGATTTATCCATTTCCTGAACAACCTCAAGCGTTTTGCCCTTGAGCGAGGTGTTGAGTGCCTGAGCCTTAAACGTGACTGTCACGAACTCGTTTTCACCGCTGACGTTATCTGTTTTTGTATCCGTAACACGGATAACCTTGCACCTGACGGTTTCACCGTCCATAGTGCCTTTGAAAATGCTGCCGCTGTCAGCAACGTAAAGGTAGGCAAACAAAACAAGCAGTGCCGAAACAACAACGGCAATAACCTGATAAACAGTCTGCTTTTTCATTTGCCCACCTCTCAATTCATTTTATTTTGAAGCTTTTGCTTTTCTTGCTTCGATATCAGCAACCATTTCTCTCTGTTTCTTCTCTGTGATTTTATAGAAGAACATAGGAAGTGCGCAAGCAAACATACTTACGGCACCTGAGATAATGAGAACTTTCCAAAGCGCGTCGGGATTTTCAACAGAATAGTAACGGGGGTCAATCTTTGCGATATCCATTGAAATAACGCCGATGAATGCGCCGACTGCCATACCGATTTTGTTGATGAGGGTCTGCATCGCATAGCAGATACCTTCGCCTCTTTCACCTGTTTTCCATTCGAGATAGTCAACGGTATCACCAATCATTGCATAGGTGATGATGTTGTTAACACCCTGAGGAATACCGAGAAGAACAAGACCGACTGCGCAGATAAGGAGTGCTGTTGTCTGGCTGTAGTTTTCGGTACCTGTGTATCCGATAAAATACATAGCTGTCATAACAAGACCGCCGAAAAGGTGAACAATTATGTAAGACCATTTCTTGGTGAATTTCTTTGACATCCAGGGAACAAGAACCGATGCGACAAGACCGCCCGGAACAACAAGAAGGGTTATAAGGCCGTACATACCTTCGTCTTTAAGGATATATTTTGCGAAGTAAAGACCGCCGGTATATGAATAAACCATTCTTGCACCGCCGAGAACGCCCGATGCAACGATAAGAAGAAGCTGGTCGTTCTTGAAGAGGAGCTTGAGGTTGTGGAAGAATGAGGGAGGATTTTCTTCTGATGTGAAGCGTTCTTTTGTGTTTTTGAAACCGTAGAAGAACATAGGAATAGCAAGAACAACAAGAATGATTGCGGCAACAAAATAAATCCATTTGAGCATTTCCGCATTGTTGAATTCCTCACCTGCTCTTACTGTATCAAAGAATGTTGCAACAGCATCAACCTCAGACATATTTGCTTTCATATCTGCGATAAGATCGCTTTTGTAAGTCAATATATGATCAACAGCTTCAACCTTTTCGCGAAGTTCTGCCAACGGAAGTGTTTTTAATTCATCCCAATTTTCGGGCTTGAGATATCTGAACTGCTCAGTCATCTTGCCTGTGATCATAGGAAGGAAAACCGTAACGATACCTGCACCAACGGTACAGAACATACGGGCAACGGTAAGAATGTTACCTCTTGTTTCGGTGTTGTTTGTAAGGCAGGTTGAAAGTCCCCAATAAGGAACATCTGCGATTGTATATACAACACTCCAGATAACATAAATAGCCGCAATTGCAGTGAATATATAGATTTTTTCATCACCGTTTGCAGCAACCTTTTCCTGTTCATAAAACGGAAGGAAGCAGAGGATTGTCATAATACCGATGGGGAATGCCATCCACTTGAGATAGGGTCTGCACTTACCCCACTTTGTACGGGTTTTATCAACCACAGAACCCATAATAGGGTCATTGAATGCGTCAAAAACTCGTGCAGCTAACATAAGAATTGCAACTGCGATTGCACCTGTGATTATTTTTTTCTCGCCGAAGAAATTGATTTCACCGAAAACAACACTAGGTGCGCCAAAAAGAAGAGCATCCGTCATAAATACGGTGATGTAAGAACCGATAATGGTACAGATGAAGTTCTGACCGAAACCGGCTATGCTGTAGGCGAGAGCCTCTTTAGGCTGAACGCCCTTGCCCGGAGTTGTTCCGAACAGCTTGTGTAAAAATCCTTGATTCATTTTTACAGCTTCCTTTCGTTTAGGTTAATGATTTATAAAATTCAAGCGTTTTTGTGTTTATCCTCGTCTGAGAAATCAGAAATCTCTCGCAAAGATAAGCAAGACGCTTTTCATCCGAAGCAGGCAGAGAAAATGAATACATTCTCTCAATCGGGTTTGAACATACGTGGCGCATTGCGGCAAGCACGGTTGAGTTTATCCTCTCCCCTTTTCTGCCGCTGTTTTTGCAGTAAATACAGCCGTCTTCAACGTTAAAAACCATTTCACCGTCTGCTTCTCCGCAATGAGAACACGCCGTTAAATCGGGCATAAAGCCTGAAAAAACCATAAATTTAAGCTCTGTTACGGCTTTGATAAAATCGTTTGAACGCCGCTGCTTTTCAAGCAGATGCATTGAGTTGAGAATAACCCTCAGATAATCCCTTGCAGGCTCCATTTCAGGCACAAGCTCTGCCGCAAGGGAGCAGAAATACTGCGCAAGCGCAAGCTTTTCAATATCGCTTCTCAAGCCGAAAAAAACTTCCTTTGCAACGGCATCGTCAATTATGTAGCTGTCCCTGCTTTTATAGATTGAAAAATCTCCGTAGCAAAGGGACTGGGTTGCGCCGTGCATTTTGCTGTTTATTTTTTTAGCTCTGTTTGCGAAGGCTCTGAGCACACCGTATTCAGCGGTAAGCAAAGTAACAAGGCGGTCACTTTCCCCCGTATCCGTTACCCTGAGCACCAGAGCGTCGGTAGTCATTCTCATTTGTTTTTACTCCTGACGTACTTCCTGAAACACAGTTTCTGAATTCAAGATAATCCGCAACCGAGCCGGACTTTGAAAATTTTCTCCACGCAGTTTCTTTTTCCATTCATATCATCCTCCCGTTAATAAATTAACCTTTCGTCAGGAAGATATAAGCGGAAAAATTTTAAAATTTATTTTAATCTAATCCAAAGTTATGAATGATTCCTTCTCTGTTACGCCAGCCTTCTTTGACTTTTACCCAGCACTGAAGATTGATTTTGCACCGGAAGAAATTCTCCATATCAACACGGGCTTTTGATGATATTTTCTTGAGCATATCGCCCTTTTTGCCGATGATGATGCCCTTATGGGTATCTTTTTCGCAATATATGGTTGCTTCAACGTCCATAATATCGCCCGTTGACCTTTCACGCATCTTTTCGATGCTTACGGCAACGCCGTGAGGCACTTCCTTATCAAGAAGAAGAAGCATTTTTTCCCTGATAATCTCGCCTGCAAGCACTCTTTCGGGCTGGTCTGTAAGCGTATCATCCGGGAAGAAATGAACGGATTCATAGGTGAGTTTTTTAAGCTCTTCAATAATGATATCAACGTTTTCGTTTTTGAGAGCGCTTACGGGAACAACTGCTTCAAACTCAAATTCGTTTGAGAACTTCATTATTTTTTCCATAATCTGCTCTTTTTGTTTGACCGTATCAATCTTATTGATTGCAAGAACAACGGGAGCTTTCTCCGCCTTAAGGCGTTTGAGAAGCTCAAGCTCCGTATCCCTGACATCGCCTTCGGGTTCGGTAACAAAAAGGCAGGCATCAACGCCCGTTATACCGTCGCCGACAGCTTTTATCATTTTTTCACCGAGCTTGGTTTTGGGTCTGTGATAACCCGGCGTATCGGTGAAAACAAGTTGAGTTTCGCCCTCGGTAAGAACGCCCATAATTCTTGTACGGGTGGTCTGCGGTTTCTGAGTGACGATTGCCACCTTCTGACCGAGCATTCTGTTAAGAAGCGAAGATTTGCCCACATTGGGGCATCCGACTATTGCAACAAAAGCGGTTTCAGTCATTTTTTACCTCATTCATATCTTTAAGTAATTATTTAATCTCATCATCCATATAGTAGCTCGAATTTCTTTTAAGCCCAAGCTTTGTGAGAACGGCTTCTTCTTTTTCTCTCATTCTCACGCTTTCCATACCGCCGTTTACGTGGTCATAGCCGAGCAGATGAAGCATTGAATGAACGGTAAGAAATCCGATTTCACGCTGAAGAGTGTGGCCGTATCTGTCCGCCTGGTCAACGGCGTGAGGAATTGAAATAACGATATCGCCGAGCAGCTTTGCGCCCGTATCGTTGTTTATGTCATAAACTCCGTTTTCGCCGAGAGGGAACGAAAGAACGTCTGTTGCTCTGTCTATATTTCTGTATTGCAGATTGAGCTGATGAATCGCATCATCGTCAACAAAAGTTACGCTCACTTCTGCCGAGCCTTCAAATTCTTCTTGAACAAGCACTGCGGTGCAGCAGCGGCGGACAAGCATACGAACTCCCGTGGGAATTCTCATTTCGTTCTGTTCGTTGGAAATTATAACTTTAACCTTGCTCATTTCCTTTTACGCTCCTCATCCTGTTTTTCATAGGCTTTTATGATATCCTGCACAAGCCTGTGACGCACAACATCTTTTTCACTGAATCTCACAATTCCGATATCTTCAATGTTTTTAAGGATTCTGACCGCTTCTTTAAGACCCGAACGCTTGCCGTCGGGAAGGTCAATCTGAGTAATATCGCCTGTTACAACCATCTTTGAATTGAAGCCGAGACGGGTCAGGAACATCTTCATCTGTTCGGGCGTTGTGTTCTGCGCCTCGTCAAGAATAATGAAGCTGTCGTCAAGAGTACGGCCTCTCATATAAGCAAGGGGTGCAACTTCGATATCGCCTCTCTCCTGATGCTTCTGAAAGTTCTCTGCACCGAGCATATCAAAAAGCGCATCGTAAAGAGGTCTGAGATAAGGGTCAACCTTCTGCTGCAGGTCGCCGGGCAGAAAGCCGAGTTTTTCGCCTGCTTCAACGGCAGGTCTTGTGAGCACTATTCTGTTAATCTCCTTCGCCCTGAATGCGGTAACCGCCATTGCAACGGCGAGGTAGGTTTTTCCCGTACCCGCAGGGCCGATGCCGAAAGTTACCGTGTTGTTGCGGATTGTTTCAATATATTTTTTCTGGCCGAGCGTTTTGGGCTTGACGGGCTTGCCTTTTGAAGTTATGCAAACACAATCCGCCGCCATATGAACAAGCTTATCTTCATTGCCGTCGTTAACAAGAGAAAGCACGTAGCGCACGTTCTGATCGCTGAGCGATTCACCTCTGTTTATAAGAGTGAGCAAACCGTTTATTGCACGGACACCTTTCTGCACGTTTTCAGCCTCGCCCGCAACCTTAAGTTCAGAACCTCTGCTGATAACCGAAACTGAAAACTCCTTTTCGATAAGCTTGATATTTTCGTCAAAGCTTCCGAAAAGGCTGACTGCCTGTTCCATTCTGTCAACGTTTATAATCTGTTCAAACATATACGTCACCCTACAACGCCATAATTACAGTTTAGTATAACACAATAATCTCTAAAAGTCACTATAATATATAAATATTTTTTATTATTTTATAAGCATTGATATCGAAGCGAAACTATGGTATAATAACTGTATCTTCGCAAAGAAAGGATGTTTTTTAATGAAAGAAATCACAAAAGATATGAAAATCGGCGAAATCCTCGATGCTAACCGTGAGGTTGCCCCCTTCTTCCTTGAGATGGGTATGCACTGCCTCGGCTGTCCTTCAGCAAGAAACGAATCAGTTGCTCAGGCTTGCATGGTGCACGGCGTTAACGCTGACGAGCTTATCGCAAAAATCAACGCATTCCTTGCGAAATAATGCATAATCTTTCGGAAAGAATGTTGATGGCGGCGAAGATGGTGCGTAAGGGTAAAGCTGTTGCCGATATAGGCACAGACCATGCCTATCTTCCCGCCTGGCTTGTTTTAAACGGAATAACCTCAAAGGCTCTTGCGTGCGACGTGCGTAAGGGTCCGCTTGAGAATGCAAAAAAGACCGTTGAAGCCTACGGATTGGAAGACAGAATCACCCTCAGGCTTTCGGACGGCTTTGACGAAATCGAGCCTTTCGAAGCCGATGATTTCGTTTTATGCGGAATGGGCGGCACCCTTATGGAACAGCTTGTTTCAAGAGCATACTGGCTTAAGGATAAATCAAAAAGAATTATCGTTCAGCCCCAATCACACGCCGAAGACATAAGAAGATTTTTCATTGAAAACGGTTTTGAAATCCTTTTTGAAGATGCGTGTATTGACGGCAGCAAGCTTTATTGCGCAATGGCCGCGGAATACACGGGCATAATAACAGCAAAACCAATTTCATACATATACACGGGCGAGCTTTCAAAATGCAAAAAAGCCGAAGCGCGTCTTTATCTTGAAAAAATTAATGCTCAGCTCAAAAAGAAGCTTGAGGCTGAAAAAATTCACGGTTCAGCCGAGAATGCGGCATATCTCGAAAAAATCACGCTTGAAACGGAGGCAATCATAAATGAAATGCAATCAGACAGTTAAAGAAGTTTTTGATTTTATAAACAGCATTGCGCCGTTTGAAGCTCAGTGTGAATGGGATAACAGCGGTCTTGTCGTGGGCAGTTTCGATGCCGAAGTTAAAAAAATCGGCGTTGTGCTTGATATCACATCAGAAGCGGTAAAATATGCCGCTGAAAACGGAATTGACCTTATCGTAAGCCATCATCCCGTGATTTTCAGAGCCGTAAAAACTTTTCTTGCCGATGACATTCCGTTTATGCTTGCCCAAAACGGAATATCCGCAATCTGCGCCCACACTTCGCTCGACATTGCGAAAGGCGGCGTAAATGACGCACTCGCAGAAGCTCTCGGTTTTAAAAATGCAACTCCGCTTACCGATTTTGGTGAAGATTCTATGGTAAGAGTTGTTGAAAAAGACGAAATAACCGCCGATGAGCTTGCAAAACTCGTTGCGGATAAACTTTCAACCTGCGTTACGGTTGCCGACGGCGGAAAAACAATCAGAAAAATCGCACTTTGCGGCGGTGCAGGCGCAGATTTTTTTGAAAAAGCGAAATGCGACGCCTATATCACGGGCGAAGTCAAGCATCACGAATATCTTCAGGCACTCGAATGCGGTATCACGCTTATTGCCGCAGGTCATTTTGAAACGGAAAACCCCGTTGTTTCAGCCCTCGCAGAGAAACTGAAAAACAATTTCAGCTGTGAGGTTGAAATCATTCCGCAGAATTCACCTGTCAAATATTTTAAATAGAGGAAAAAACTATGCCCCTTGACGGAATTACACTGAATCTTTTAAAACAAGAGCTTTCGCAATATATAATCGGAAGCAGAATAGAAAAAATACAACAGCCGACAAAAGACGAGCTGGTGTTTCATCTGCGCTCAAGAGAGGGTGCATACCGCCTGCTGATATCCGCTTCCGCTAACAGTCCGAGGCTTCATCTTACCGCAAATGCCCCCGAAAATCCCGCTACCCCGCCGATGCTTTGTATGCTTTTCAGAAAGCATCTTACGGGCGCCGTGATAACGGATATACGTCAGCTCGGGCTTGACAGAGTTGTTTTCATTGACCTTTCGGGCACAAACGAAATCGGTGATGCGGTAACTTTCACTCTCTGCGTTGAAATTATGGCAAAACACAGCAATATCGTACTTATAAATTCAGATGGCAACATCATTGATGCTGTAAAGCGAGTTGACTTTACACAGTCGTCCGTCCGTCAGATTCTTCCCACGTTCAGATATGAATATCCTCCCCGTCAGGGCAAGATGAATTTAACCGAAATTGAGCCTGAAATTGCTGTTAAATCAATAAAAAACTGCATAGGCAAACGCCTTTCGGGAGCAATTCTTGAAACACTCGAGGGCGTTTCTCCCTTGATAAGCCGTGAAATTGCGTCATTTGCCTGCGGCGGTGACATTGCCGCAAGCGAAATGAATGAAATAAACGAAGAAAGGCTTGCATCAAAGCTTTCCGAAATAAAAAACACGCTCATAAACGGCGGCGGAAATCCGACTATGCTCATACGCGAAGGTGTAAAGCCTTATGACTTTACATTCACCGATATCACTCAATACGGTTTTACAGTAACTGCGAAGCAATACGAAAGCTTTTCTGAGCTTCTTGACAGCTTTTATTACGAAAAAGACCGTTTTGAACGCACAAGGCAGAGAAGCCAGTCGCTTCTCAAACTGCTCACAAACGCATCTTCGAGAGCCGCCAGAAAACTGCAGAGCAGACAGGCTGAGCTTGAGGCGTGTGCAGACCGTGATACACTCAGAATTTACGCAGAGCTGATTCTTGCAAATCAGTACAGACTCGAAAAAGGCTCATTATTTTATGACCTTGAAAATTTCTATGATAACAACAATTCGGTGCGTATCCCTGCCGACCCCGCACTTTCTCCCTCGGCAAATGCACAGAAATATTTCAAGGAATACCGCAAGGCAAAAACCGCCGAAAGTATGCTCGGCGAACTGATTGAACAGAGCGAGCAGGAGCTTGCATATCTTGAATCGGTCATTGATGCGGTCAACCGTGCAGACGGCTACACGGAGCTTGCGGAAATACGCAACGAACTTTATGAGCAGGGCTATCTCAAGCGCGCAAAAAATGATAAGTCAAAGAAACCAAAGCCGCTTCCCCCTCTTGAATATGTATCGGACGACGGCTATACGATTCTTGTCGGCAGAAACAATGTTCAGAACGATTTGCTGACCTTCAAAACCGCCGCAAAGGACGATTCGTGGTTCCATACTCAAAAAATCCCCGGCTCTCACGTTGTTGTTATCGGCAACGGCGATATAATCCCCGAGCTTACCTGCCGTCAGGCGGCAATTCTCGCGGCATATCACAGCGGCGGCAGAGAATCCTCTCAGGTTGCCGTTGACTATACTGAAGTCCGTTCGCTCAAAAAACCGACGGGTGCAAAACCGGGCAAGGTAATTTATCACACATATAACACAATGTGGGTAACCCCTGACAGAGACCTCTGCGAAAGATTGAAGAAAAAATAAAAATTAACCGCTGACCGTTCAAGTCAGCGGTTTTTTTATCGGATTTCGTCCGAGTCGCCTGCTGTGATTGCGGTTTCGGATTCTCTGAAAAGAAGAGAAATACACCAGATACCTGCAAGAGCAATAACCGTATAAATAATTCTGCTGAGAATTGCTCCCTGTCCGCCGAAAATCCACGCCACAAGGTCAAACTGAAACAGACCGATGCTGCCCCAGTTAAGTGCGCCGATAATCACAAGAATCAATGAAATTTTATCAAGCATTCGTTTCAACTCCTTACTTGCTTTTCACGCATAGTATGAGCAGAATTTATATGATATATACGCCCAAAAATAAAAAAGCAAACAACAACCGAAGTTATTGTTTGCAATTTTTTAAAATTTAAATTTAACGTCGCTGTCTTTGAGCAAAGGCGCTTTTTTGTCTTTTTCGGAAAGTATCGGCTCGTCAACGCCCCATTCAACGCCGATTTCGGCATCGCTCCAGCAAATGCTTCTGTCATTTTCGGGCGAATAGAATTCATCAACCTTGTATGAAAGCTCAACATTATCCGTAAGAGTCACAAAACCGTGAAGGCAGCCTTTGGGAATGAAGAGCATTTTTTTGTTCTCTTCGCTCAACTCAACGGCTATCCATTTCATAAAAGTAGGCGAACCTTCTCTTATATCAACGGCAACGTCAAGAATTTTACCTTTGGTGCAGCTGACAAGCTTTGCCTGAGCCTTCGGGTCAGTCTGGCAATGCAGACCCCTCAAAGTGCCTTTTTGTGCCGAAAAAGAACGGTTATCCTGAACAAAATCGGCGTCGATACCGAATTTTTCAAGTTCTCTTTTTGAATATGTTTCGCAAAACCAGCCTCGGTTATCGCCGAAAACCTGAGGCTCTATTTCAAAAACGCCGTTAATCGCCGTTTCATTCAGTTTCATAATCCAAATTACCTTCCACACCCCAGCACGGTCTTTCGCCGGGTTTGCCGCCCGTATAAAGAATTCTGCCCTCTGCAACCGAGCGCAGATGCTGACCGTAGGATGATTTTCCGTATTTTTCCGCAGAACGAAGCAATGCTTCACGGCTTATCCATCGCATATTATATGCAATTTCTTCGGGTGCGGAAATTTTGATGCCCTGAAGTTTTTCAACCGTTCTGATGAAGTTTGCCGCATCCATAAGATTTTCAACCGTTCCCGTATCAAGCCAGGCAAAACCTCTGCCCATAAGCTTGATATCAAGATCCCCGTTCTGAAGATACATCTGGTTGATATCGGTTATCTCAAGCTCGCCTCTCTTTGAGGGCTTAAGAGCTTTTGCATATTCAACAACACGGTTATCATAAAAATAAAGACCCGTAACAGCGTAGTTAGACTTGGGGGTATCGGGCTTTTCTTCAATCGAAACGGGAACTCCGTTTTCATCGAATTCAACAACACCGAAAGCCTGCGGATTATCAACGTAGTAGCCGAAAATCGTTGCTCTGTTTTTGTTTTTCGCCGCCTGACGGAGCATATGGCCCAAACCGTTGCCATAGAAAATATTATCGCCGAGAACCATTGCAACGTCATCATCGCCGATGAATTTTTCGCCGATTATAAACGCCTGAGCAAGACCTTCGGGCTTTTCCTGAACGGCATATGAAATGTTAAGACCGAACTGCCTGCCGTTGCCGAGAAGTTCTTCAAACCTCGGAGTATCCACGGGGGTTGAAATAATCAAAATCTCTCTGATGCCTGCAAGCATAAGCGTTGAGAGGGGATAATATATCATAGGTTTATCATAAACGGGCAGAAGCTGCTTACTTGTTACCATCGTCAAGGGATAAAGCCTTGTACCTGAACCGCCCGCAAGAATAATTCCTTTCAAACAAAACACTCCGTTTCGAATTGAAATAAAGCAGAATTTATTAACGATATAATAGCACTATTTGTAGAAATTGTCAACAAACATTGCCTTATTTCGATTTTTCTTTATGAAATATGTTGACTTTCGAAATAAAATTGAAATAAATTAAAATAAACAGTTTACATTTAAAAATTATTATGATATAATAATCGAGAACATTTGTTCATAAGGAGGGAAGATATGGATAAGTTTGTTCTTCATTCAAAATATAAGCCAATGGGCGACCAGCCCCAGGCTATTGCAGAGCTTGTTGACGGCATTAACAAAGGCTATGCCGAGCAAACTCTTCTCGGTGTTACGGGTTCAGGCAAAACGTTCACAATGGCAAACATTATCGAAAAAGTCAACAGACCAACCCTTGTGCTTGCTCATAACAAAACCCTTGCCGCACAGCTTTGCACTGAATTCCGTGAATTCTTCCCCGAAAATGCGGTTGAATATTTTGTTTCATACTATGATTATTATCAGCGCGAAGCATATATTCCCACAACCGACACTTATATTGAAAAAGACTCAGCCGTTAACGATGAAATAGATAAACTCCGTCACTCAGCAACGTCGGCGCTTTCAGAAAGGCGTGACGTTATCATAGTTGCGAGTGTTTCGTGTATTTACACTCTCGGCGACCCCATTGATTACCGCAGTATGGTTATTTCTCTGCGTACCGGTATGGAAAAAAGCCGAGATGAACTGATAGAAAAGCTTGTTTCAATCCAGTATGAAAGAAACGATATTGACTTCAGCCGCAACAAATTCAGGGTCAGGGGCGACGTTGTTGAAATCTTTCCCGTTTATTCAAACGAAAACGGCATCAGGGTTGAGTTTTTCGGCGATGAAATTGACCGCATCAGTGAAATCAATGCGCTGACGGGTCAGGTCAAGAGCATACTCTCCCACGCCGCAATTTACCCCGCATCGCACTACGTTATTGCTCCGGATAAAATGGAGCGTTCAATCAAAAATATTTTTGAAGAGATGCTCGAAAGGGAAAAGTATTTTCAGGAAAACGGCAAGCTGCTTGAGGCACAGAGAATAAGACAGAGAACGGAATACGATATTGAGATGCTTCGGGAAACCGGCTTTTGCAAGGGCATAGAAAACTATTCGAGGGTTATGTCAGGCAGACCGGCAGGCTCAGCTCCGTTTACGCTTCTTAACTATTTTCCCGATGATTTTCTGCTTTTTGTTGATGAATCCCACGTCACTCTGCCTCAGGTAAGAGCAATGTACGGCGGCGACAGAGCAAGAAAAGAAAGCCTTGTAAACTTCGGCTTCCGTCTGCCGTCCGCATTCGATAACAGACCGCTGACCTTTGATGAATTCTACGAAAGAACCGGGCAAAAAATATTTGTCAGCGCAACTCCTGGTGAGCTTGAAAAAGAAAAAAGCGCTCACGTTGCAGAGCAGGTTATCAGACCGACGGGTCTGCTTGACCCCGAAATATCCGTAAGACCCGTTGAAGGACAGATTGACGACCTCGTTTCTGAAATAAACATCCGCACCGCCAAGGGTGAAAGAGTTCTTGTTACAACTCTTACAAAGCGTATGGCAGAGGACCTGACGGATTATCTTGAAAATCTTGATATCAAAGTTCGCTATATGCACCATGATATCGACACGATTGAGCGAATGGAAATCATCCGTGACCTCAGGCTCGGCGAATTCGACGTGCTGATAGGCATCAACCTTCTGCGCGAAGGTCTTGATATACCCGAAGTTTCGCTTGTTGCCATTCTTGATGCGGATAAGGAAGGTTTCCTGCGTTCCGAAACGTCACTTATACAAACCATCGGACGAGCCGCCAGAAACGCTCAGGGTACGGTTATAATGTATGCAGACTGCGTAACGCCTTCAATGGAAAGAGCGATAACCGAAACAGAACGCCGCAGGCAAAAACAGATGAAATACAACGAAGAACACGGCATTGTTCCGCAGACAATCGTCAAGGACGTTTACGAAATAATAGAAATTTCCACAAAGAACGACGAAGAAAAATCAATTTCGAAGATGAGCAGAAAAGAGCGCGAAGCAATGATTATAAAGCTCACTGCAGAAATGAAATCGGCGGCAAAAATTCTTGAATTTGAACACGCAGCCTATCTTCGCGATAAAATTGAAAAACTCAGAAGAGGTAAATAAATGGCAGTTAAATATCTCACCGTCAAAGGTGCAAAAGAGCACAATTTAAAAAACGTTGATATATCAATTCCCCGTGATAAGCTTGTTGTTTTTACGGGTCTTTCAGGCTCGGGTAAATCCTCTCTTGCATTTGATACAATATATGCCGAGGGACAGCGAAGATATGTTGAATCGCTTTCATCTTATGCAAGACAGTTCCTCGGTCAGATGGAAAAACCCAATATCGAAAGCATCGAGGGTCTCTCTCCTGCCATCTCGATTGACCAGAAAACAACGTCCAAAAATCCCCGTTCAACCGTCGGCACGGTAACGGAGATTTATGACTATCTGCGTCTGCTTTATGCGAGAATAGGCATTCCTCACTGCCCCGAATGCGGCAGAGAAATCAGCAGGCAGACCGTTGACGATATAACGAAGCAGGTGCTTTCACTCGACGAGGGAACAAAAATTCAGGTTATGGCGCCTATTGCAAGAGGCAAAAAGGGCGAATACGTAAAAGAACTCGACCATATCCGCAAAAGCGGTTTTGCAAGGGTCAGAATAGACGGCATCACCTATGACCTCTCTGAAGAAATCAAGCTTGAAAAGAATATAAAACACAACATCGAAGTTATTGTTGACCGCCTTGTTATCAAAGACGGAATCCGTTCAAGGCTTGCCGATTCAATAGAAACCGCAACGAATCTTACGGAAGGGCTTCTGCTGATTGACGTTATCGGCGGTGAGGAACAGCTTTATTCTCTCAACTATGCCTGCCCCGAACACGGAGTTAGCATTGAAGAGCTTGAACCCCGTTCGTTCTCGTTCAACAATCCTTTCGGCGCCTGCCCGAAGTGTACGGGTTTGAGCGTATTTATGAAAATCGACCCGAAGCTTGTTATTCCCAATCCTGACCTTTCGATAAAAGAGGGCGCAATTCAGGCGAGCGGCTGGAGCAGTGCAGACGGCGGCACCATCGCACAGATGTATTATGAAGGGCTTGCCAACGCCTATAATTTTTCTCTTGACACTCCGTTCAAAGACCTTTCAAAAAAGGCAAAGGACGTTATTTTCTACGGTACGGGCGGCAAAAAAATCAAGCTTGAGCGACGCAGCGAATACGGCAGCGGAACCTATATGACCGATTTCGAGGGTATCATCAATAATCTTGAAAGAAGATATCATGAAACCACAAGCGAATACTCAAGAAACGAAATAGAAACCTATATGTCCAGCGTAAAATGTCCCGAATGCGGCGGTGCAAGGCTGAGAAAAGAATCGCTCGGCGTAACGGTGGGCGGAATAAACATTGACGAATTCACAAACAAATCCATAAACGACGAAATAGAATTTCTTGACAACCTCACCCTCAGCGAACGCGACGGTATGATTGCCGAGCAAATCATCAAAGAGATAAGAAGCAGGCTTGATTTCCTTTCAAGCGTTGGTCTTGATTACCTTACTCTTGCCAGACCTTCCGCAACCCTTTCGGGCGGTGAAGCCCAAAGAATCCGACTTGCAACGCAGATAGGTTCATCGCTTATGGGCGTACTTTATATTCTCGACGAACCGAGCATAGGTCTGCATCAGCGTGATAATTCAAAGCTTCTCAAAACCCTGCAGAATCTTCGTGACCTCGGCAACACTCTCATCGTTGTTGAACACGATGAAGAAACAATGCACGCTGCGGATTATATCGTTGACGTCGGTCCGGGTGCAGGTATTCACGGCGGCGAGATTGTATGCTGCGGCAGTGTTGACGATATTATGAATTGCAAAAAATCCGTTACGGGTCAGTATCTCAGCGGCAAAAAATACATTCCCGTTCCCGAAAAGCGAAGAGACGGCAACGGCAAATCGCTTGTTGTTTACGGTGCAAAAGAAAACAACCTCCGCAATATTGACGTTGAGTTTCCTCTCGGCAAATTCATATGCGTAACGGGTGTTTCAGGCTCAGGTAAATCATCGCTTGTCAATGAAATTCTCAAGAAGTATCTTGTTACCGAACTCAACGGCGCAAAGAAGATTGCAGGAACACACGATAAAATAACCGGCGCCGAATATCTTGACAAACTTATAGATATTGACCAGTCCCCCATCCGCAGAACGCCCCGTTCAAATCCTGCAACCTACACGGGCGTTTTCAACGATATAAGAGAGCTTTTCGCCTCAACCGTTGATTCGAAGAAAAAGGGCTACAAAGCAAACCGTTTTTCATTCAACGTCAAGGGCGGCAGATGCGAAGCCTGTCAGGGCGACGGCATAGTTAAAATTGAAATGCATTTTATGAGCGATATCTACGTGCCTTGTGAAGTGTGTAAAGGTCAGCGTTACAACCGCGAAACCCTTGATGTGCGTTACAAGGGCAAAAACATTCACGACGTTCTCGATATGACGGTTGAAGAAGGTATGAATTTCTTCGAAAGCATACCAAAAATCCACCGTAAAATCAAAACACTCTATGACGTTGGTCTGGGATATATCAAAATCGGTCAGCCTGCAACCACTCTTTCGGGCGGCGAAGCGCAGAGAGTCAAGCTTGCAACCGAGCTTGCAAGGGTTGCAACGGGCAAAACGGTTTATATTCTCGATGAGCCGACAACGGGCCTGCACACCGCCGACGTTCACAGACTGATTGACGTGCTTCAGAAGTTCGTTGACAAGGGAAATACTGTTATTGTTATTGAACACAATCTTGACGTTATCAAGGTTGCCGACCATATAATCGACCTTGGACCCGAAGGCGGAAGCGGCGGCGGAAAAATCGTTGCACAAGGCACACCCGAAGAGGTTGCAAAATGCAAAAAATCCTATACGGGTATGTATCTGAAAGAGGTTTTGAAGAAATGAACAAGGAGATAATATGAACACACTGAAATTTCTCAACGCAAACATTAACCCGAATATGTCTTTGCTCTCGATAGTTGACACATTCGGGCGTATGTGCAGAATCAATGCTGACTGCAAGGATGAAATGTTTCTGTTTGAATCGGGAACTCAAGTGCGTAACGGTCAGAAAAGCTTTACGTTTTCAATGGTCAGGCAGTTTGACTGCGGCGAAAATGAACTTATGCAGCTTCATCTCGACGTTTCATACCGCCTTGATGACGGAAACGAAAACGTTTCGGAGTGTTCGTGGCACGAAAACTACGGCGATATGATTCAGGTCGCTCTGCTCTCAAAGGCTTTTGAATTATGTAAAAACCGCGGCATAATCAAAATTGATATATGGGCAGATAAAACCTAAACAAAACAAAAAAAAATCCGCTATGCGATTGCATAGCGGATTAATTTTTTTACTGTAAATTACTGCTCAACTGCGTAAACGCTGACCTTCTTGCGGTCTTTACCCATACGCTCGAACTTTACTGTACCGTCGATGAGAGCGAAGAGAGTATCATCTGAACCCTTGCCAACGTTGTTGCCGGGATGGATGTGTGTACCTCTCTGTCTTACGAGAACGTTGCCTGCAAGAACAAACTGACCGTCTGCTCTCTTTGCGCCAAGTCTCTTTGACTCTGAATCACGGCCGTTACGGGTTGAACCCATACCTTTTTTATGAGCGAAAAGCTGTACATTTATCTTAAGCATTCTTTACACCTCCGTAGATTATTTTGATGTTTTCGGGATATTGCTTTGAAAGCTCCGTCAAGTGAAGCTCCAGACCTCTGAGCACTGCCTGAGCCTGCTCATTCGCCTGATTAAGGGTTACGAACATTCTGCCGTCACCGTCAACCGCATCGGCGTCTGCACAGATAACGTCGGTTATTGTGTTTGCCGCCATATATGCCGCCGAGGAAACCGAAGCGCAGATTATATCTTTGCCGCTTTCGGCATAGCCTGCGTGACCGCTTATTTCAAAGCCCTGTAGTTGTTTGTTACCGATTAAGAATCTGACCTTTATCATAGGTCTGTTTTCTTATGCGTTGATAGCAGAGATTTCAACCTTGGTATAAGGCTGTCTGTGGCCCATCTTTCTCTTTGAGTTCTTCTTGGGCTTGTAAGTCATAACGGTAATTTTCTTTGCCTTGCCGTTCTTGACAATCTTTGCTGAAACGCTTGCTCCGTCAACATAGGGAGCGCCAACGGTGATACCGTCGTCGGTTCCAACTGCGATAACCTTGTCAAAGGTGTACTCGCTTG
The DNA here is from genome assembly GCA_045602245.1 of Acutalibacteraceae bacterium. GTDB lineage: Bacteria > Bacillota > Clostridia > Oscillospirales > Acutalibacteraceae > CAG-177. The sequence continues at coordinate 45,018 of JAZSBC010000173.1, forward strand.
CTTCTTCTGCGTCAAGCTTTTCGATGAATACTACATCGCCGGCCTGTACCTTATACTGCTTGCCGCCTGTTTCGATAATTGCGTACATCGGAATATCATCCTTTTCTTTAAGACTCGCTATTCTTGTAACACTTATAACTGGGTTACCTGAGGCACAGAAAATATCTGTTTTTGGGCATAACTCACCCGCCCCGAATATGCGGCATGAAAGATTATAGCACAACAGTCAACTGTTGTCAAATGTTTTTTTATATATTTTTTAATATTAAATGGTTGTTTGTTATTTTCGCTATAGATACTTGCCAGATTGGTTTTGAATTTACTGAATAGGAGGTCCTCCGATAATCCAGTTCATAGCATTAACAAAAGCACCTGAAAAAGTACCAAAGCAAACCAAAGCTGTCAATAACGGTATAAAAACAACGCACACCGCTGTTTTGGTTTTTGTAGGATTTGATCTTATTTTTCTCACCAGGAATACAATGATTGCAATAAGGACACTCCAGGGAATCAGAACAGATAATAACATGTACTCTATGATTATTACCATGAAAAATCCCAAACCTTCTGTGTCTATAAAAAAGACAATTACAGGGAACAAAATCAACAAAGAAATTATAGCGATTGAAATTACGCTGGTAAAAATCGATTTGTTTTGCTTCTTATTAACAACAAGTTTATAAATCGATAAAAACAATGCTATGACCGGTATGGCACTTACTAAAATCAATAATAATTTTTCCATAACAATCTCCTTAATTAAGTTATCGTAATCAATCGGATTCGCATAAGAGAGTTAGTCAAGTTTCAAATTATTCTGCATTTTTGCGGCTGTGAGAGTGTTTCTCATAAGCATTGCGATTGTCATCGGACCTACGCCGCCGGGAACGGGAGTTATCATCGATGCCTTTTCCTTGACTGCATCGTAGTCAACGTCGCCGCAGAGCTTGCCGTTTTCATCTCTGTCCATACCTACGTCAAGCACTATTGCGCCCTCTTTGACCATATCGGCTTTCACGAATTTTGCAATACCGACCGCCGCAACGAGGATATCTGCCTGATTTGTGATTTCGGAAAGATTGACCGTTTTTGAATGGCAGACGGTTACCGTTGCATTCCTTGCGAGCATAAGCATTGCCATAGGCTTGCCTACGATATCGCTTCTGCCGATGATAACGCAGTGCTTACCCGTCGGGTCAACGCCCTCGTATTCAAGCATTTTGACCATACCCATCGGTGTGCAGGGAACAAGTCCGCCGTTGCCGATGCAGAGCTTACCAACGTTTTCAGGGTGGAAGCAGTCAACGTCCTTTTCGGGAAGAATTCTCTCAAGCACTTCGTTTTTGTTGATATGTTTGGGTACGGGGAGCTGGCAGAGAATGCCGTTGACCGTTTTGTCTGCATTGAGTTTATCAATAAGTTCAAGAAGCTCTTCGGTTGTTGTTTCTTCGGGAAGAGCGTATTCAAGCGAGCGCATACCCGTTCTTTCGCAGGCGGCTTTTTTGTTGTTTACGTATATTCTCGATGCAGGATCGCTGCCGACGATGATAACCGCAAGAGTAGGGAGTATCCCCTGCTCTTTAAGTGCTTCAACCTGCTCCGATATTTTATCGAGATTGAATTCTCTGATTGCTTTTCCGTCTATTATTTTTGCCATTTTCATTCTCCTTTTGCTTGGGCTGCTTTCTTTTTGAGTTCTTCTTCAAGGAAATAATCAACGCCGTCGATGGGCTTGGGATTTTTTATATGCTTAACGAGAAGAACAACAAGAAGAACCGTACAAACAACTACTATTGCTGCCGAAAGTGCCTGAGAGGTGCGAATATTTGTGCCTGCAATATAAAGGCTGTCTGTTCTCAGACCCTCAACAAAAGTTCTTTCAAGACCGTACCATATGCCGTAGCAAAGAGCAACCTGACCGCTGAATTTTCTTGCCTTATGGCAGATTATGTAAAGCACCAGAACTCCGAGAAGACACCAGATTGATTCATAAAGAAACGTGGGATGCACAGGCAGATTCGGGTCAACCGAAAAACCTTTTTCAGCGTGTTCGACCGAGTTTCTGATAATATCATCACGCACTTTCTCGCTCCACATACCCCAGGGAAGGGTTGTGTTTGTGCCGAAAGCTTCCTGATTCATAAAATTACCCCATCTGCCGATTCCCTGACCGATGAGAAGGCTCATTCCTGCAATGTCAAACAAATTCCAGAAATTCATTTTTCTCACCTTGCAAACGATAAACGCCGCAATAACGCCGCCGATAATACCGCCGTAAATCGCAAGACCGCCCTCCCAGATTTTTATAATTTCACCGGGATGCTCGCCGTAATAATCCCATTTTGAGAAAACATAATAAAGCCTTGCACCGATAATGCCTGCGATTGTGCCGTAAATAAGGACATCAATCATTTTATCAAGGCTCATCTTCCATTTATAGGCCATTCTGCCGCCGAAAAGAACGGCAAGCAGAAAGCCGAATGCAATGATTGCACCGTAAAATTTAATGGTAATCGGATTGCCGAAAAGAGAAAACTCGGCAAGAACGCTCGGGATTTCAAACTCTATCGGATGTTCACCGAGCTTATTGAATATAACAGTTGTAAAATCGCTCATTTTTTCCTCCTTATTCTACGGGAACTATCACGGAAACTGCCGAAGCCTCATCGTTTATTGCCTCAAGCCTTTTCTGTGCTTTTTCGAGTGTGATATTTTTGCAGGCTTCAAGCTCCGCAAAAGGCTCGTATCCGTTGAAATGAAGATTCATCATAAGGTTTGCGATATCGTCAATATCGTTATAGCTCATAACGTATCTGCCGTAGAATTTGCGTTTTGTTCTTTCAAAGGCATCGGGGTCAATTCCCTCCGCCTTGCAGCGGTTTAACTCATTTCTTATGATTTCGCAGGTTTTCTCGGGGTCTTTGCTTGTTCCGCCGAGCATAACGCAGGAGAAACCGTAGCCGTTAAACAGTTCACCGCCGAAGCCCATATCTATAAGCTCTTCATCAAGCAATTTTTTGAAAAGCGACGATGACCTGCCTGCGATTGCCTCGAGCATAATCTGCGATGCGATTTCATCCTCAAGGCTCAGAAGAGGCTCACTGAGGTCTTCCTTGAAGCCTAAAAGGAACTGCTTCTGCGCAACGGAAAGTTTTTCTTCAATATAATTCTTAACGGGAAGCGGACTTTCTTTGACAAACTTTCTCTCCGCCGCCTTGCCGTCTGAAGCTTTGATACATTTATCAACAATATCAAAAACTTCCTGCGGGTCAATAGCACCGCATACGCTGAGAATCATATTTGAAGGGTTGTAGAAATTTTTATAGAGTCTGTAAAGCAGGTCGGCGTCAATTTTCGCAATGGAATCCTGAGTGCCTGCTATATCAATTCTTACGGGATGGTCGCTGTAAAGCGCCTTAAGAAGGTTGAACATTACCTGCCAATCAGGTAAATCCTGATACATTCTGATTTCCTGACCGATAATGCCCTGCTCTTTTTCAACGGTCTGCTGAGTAAAATAGGGATTCTGAACAAAATCAAGAAGAATTTCAAGTGATTCGCCTATATTCTCGGAGCCTTTGAAAAGATAAGCCGTTTTTTCAAAGCTTGTGTATGCATTTGCGCTTGCGCCCGTTTTTGCAAAACGTTCAAATGCGTTGAGGTCCTCGCTTTCAAAAAGCTTATGCCCAAGGAAATGAGCCGTACCCTCGGGAATAGTTTCAAATTCACCGCTTTCGGTTTTCACCGCCGTATCAATCGAGCCGTATTTAACGCCGAAAACAGCATAGGCGGAGGAATAGCCTTCTTTGGGCATAACCCTGATTTCGAGACCTGACGGATGCTTTGCACAGTATACGGTTTCGCCGAGTTTTTCATTTGTTATCTGTTTAATCTGCATTTTCGGCCTCCTCCTGCGCTTTGAGCATAAATATTGTATCTATCGAAAGCTTCTTTGCCGCCTCGCAAACCTGCTCCATAGTTACGGCTTCAACACCGTTTATCATATCTTCGGGAGTTAAGATTTCTTCCTGAAGCAACTGAGCGGCATACCATGCGCAAATGCCCTCGGGAGTTGTGAAAGTATATCTTTCTTTAAGCGAACGTTTTGAAGAATCAAGCACCTCGGGGTCTGTTTTGCCGCTTCTCAAATCCGAAAGCTGGGCAAGAATCTCGGCTGAAACCTTTTTCTCTTTATCGGTATCTATACCGCCTTCAACAAGAAGAATGCCCTTGCTTGAAATAAGCTTTGACCAGCAATAATAGGCAAGGCTGAGCTTTTCTCTGACGTTCATAAAAAGCTTTGAATAGGTACCCATACCGAAAATGTCATTCATAACCGTAACGGCAAAAATGTTATCACGGCTGTGGCTCATACCTGTTCTGAAGCCGATCACGAGCTTGCCCTGATTAACGGGGAAAGTTTCTTCGTATCTGTTGAAATGCCCGCCTCTGAGAACGAATTTCGTTTCAGGCGTAACGGGATTGCGCTCAATTTTTTTGAACTTCGCCTCAAAAACAGCGGCTATCTTGTCTGCATCCGCACTGCCCGAAACGGTAATCTGGAACACTGCGGTTGAAAGCATATTCTTCCACGCCGCATAAACGTCGGTCATTTTCACCTTCCGAATTTCTTCAACCGTGCCGTATTTATCCCTGCCGTAGGCTTCATCCGAACACATATAGCTTATACATTTATTGAAAGCATAGGTGCGCTTATCGTTGAGTTCCTCTTCAATGCGCTGAATGAGAAGCCTTTTTTCCATAGCAAGATTATCCGCACCGAAGCTGCCGTTTTTGCAGTTTGGGCTGAAAATCATATCCGCAAGAAGCCCTGCGCACTGCTCCGCAACACTTTCATCTGTCAGCGCAAAGCGGTCGTCGATGCAAGTCATCGAAAGAGTAACAATCTGGGCATCGCCGACTTTTGAAACTCCTGCCGAAATTGACGCGCCGTAAAGCTCGTCAAGTTTTCTGTTGAGCAGAATCATATCGGGATACTGCTTGCACGAACGTTTCAAAAGATATATGAGCAGTGAATTAGCGGCGGCATTCTCATCAAGAGGCATAGCTGCGGCAACCGAAATGCGGCCCGTTTTGAATCTGCCTGTCTGCTCTGAAACAAGGCGGACTCTGTCGGCTAACATTCTGACCTGAGGCATTATGTCACTTCCTTAAAATATTTTCTTTTATTATATGTCGTTTTCTGCGATTTTTTCGTAGGTTTCTCTTTTTACAACAACTCTTGTTTCTCCGTCTTTTACCATCACGACGGGAGGACGGGGAATGCGATTATAATTCGATGCCATTGAGTAGTTATATGCACCCGTTGAAAGCACGGCAAGAATATCGCCCGCTTCAACTTTCTGAAGCTTTGTATTCTCCTGAATAAGGTCGCCGCTTTCGCAGCATTTGCCTGCAACGGTTACGGTTTCGCTTCTCTCTTCAGCGGCTTTGTTTGCGCAAACCACTTCGTAATCTGCCTTATAGAGAGCATATCGGGGATTGTCACTCATACCGCCGTCAACGGAAACGAAGGTGCGGATATCGGGAATTTCTTTAACCGCGCCGACTGTATAAAGGGTAATGCCTGCCGCGCCTACCACAGACCTGCCCGGTTCAATAAGAACAAACGGCATTTTCAGACCGAGCTTTTCGCAATTCGCTCTCACAACACCCGAAACGTTCTTCATATAATCCGCATACGGTCTCGGCTGTTCGCTTTCAAGATATTTTATTCCGAATCCGCCGCCGAGATTAAGTTCGTCGAATTCATAACCCGTTTCGTCCTTGATTTGCTTATAGAGATTAAGCATAACCTCCGCAGCAAGCTCAAACGGGTCAATATCAAAAATCTGTGAACCGATATGGCAATGCAGACCTCTGAGCTTTATATTCGGCATCGCAAGTGCCTTTTTGACGGCTTCCATAGCTTCGCTTGTTTCAAGTGCAAAACCGAACTTTGAATCAATCTGACCCGTCTTTATGAAATCGTGGGTATGGGCGTCAATGCCGGGTTTTATTCTGAACATTATGCCTGCGGTTTTGCCGAGTTCAGATGCTATTCTGCTGAGAGTTTCAAGCTCGGTAATATTATCAACAACTATTCTGCCCACGCCGTTTGATACTGCGGCATAAAGCTCGTCATAAGTTTTGTTGTTGCCGTGAAAAACTATTTTTTCTGCAGGAAAATCAACCGAAAGTGCGGTGTAAAGCTCACCGCCCGACACAACGTCGATTCCCGTGCCTTCCTGCATACAGATGCGGCACATTTCCTTGCAGCAAAACGCCTTGCTCGCATAAACCGCAAGACCGTTGCCTGCATAATACTCGTCCATTGAATTTTTGAACGCCCTGAGGTTTTTTCTTATCTCATTTTCATCAAAAACATAAACGGGAGTACCGTATTCCTTTGCTATTTGAACGGTATCGGCACCGCCTATCGTAAGGTTGCCGTTACCGTTTATTGTTATACAATCCGAAACGTACATAACTTAAAAATCCTTCCAATCAAAGCGCAGCAACTATTGCCGCCTTCATTTCTTCAACACCCGTTCCCTTTACGGCAGAGAACTCGATTTTTTTGATATCCGCATAGTCGCGAAGCTCTTCTTCAAGCTCGGCTCTGCGTTTTTCTGTTTCTGTTTTATTGAGCTTATCGCATTTTGTGAGCGCAATCATAAACGGAATTTCACATTCTCTGAGGAAATTGAGCATCATCATATCGTCAGCTGACGGGGCGTGGCGCATATCTATGAGCTGAATAACAAGAGCAATGTTTCTGTCAGAATGGAAATAGCCTTCCATAAGCTCTGCCCATCTCTTTTTTTCGCTCTGCTCACGTTTTGCATAGCCGTAGCCCGGCAGGTCAACAAAATACACGCCGTCGCCCTTAAAGAAATTGACGGTTATTGTTTTGCCCGGCATAGAGCTTACTCTCGCAAGGTTTTTACGGTTAAAAACTTTGTTTATGAGCGAAGATTTGCCCACGTTTGAACGGCCCGAAAACACAATTTCAGCTTCTTTTGGGGGCGGAAGCTGTTTTGAAGTTCCGTAAGCCGCGGTAAATTCTATTTTATCAAATCTCATTTTCAAACCTCATCACTGTGTTATTGATGCGCGTGTACCCTTGCTCATTTCAACGTGATTCGCCTGCTTTTTAGGCGACGCAGTTTCTTTTTCAAGAGCGATTTCCCAAACTTTTTCAACCGACTTCACGGGTTCAAACGTTATCGATTCCTTAACCTTGGGGTCAACCTCGTCAAGGTCTGCAACGTTATCATAAGGAATAACGACGGTTTTGATGCCTGCTCTGTAAGCCGCCATAGATTTTTCTTTTAATCCGCCGATGGGAAGCACTCTGCCTCTGAGGGTTATTTCGCCCGTCATTGCAACGTCCTTGCGCACCTTTCTGCCCGTAAGAGCCGAAACAAGCGAAGTTGCGATTGTAACGCCTGCCGAGGGTCCGTCTTTGGGAGTTGCTCCCTCAGGCACGTGAATATGAATATCGCATTCTTTATAGAAATCGGGATTAACGGGAAGCTCATCTGATTTTGAGCGGATATAGCTCACAGCCGCCTTTGCGCTTTCCTGCATAACGTCGCCGAGTGAACCCGTAAGTTCAAGCTTACCCGTGCCTTTGAGTACGGCGGTTTCAATCTCAAGCATATCTCCGCCGACCGAAGTCCACGCAAGACCGTTTACAACACCTACCTCGTTTTCACGGATAATATTATCTTCCTTGAATTTTCTTGAACCGAGCAGAGTTTCTATATTCTCGGGCTTAACCGAGATTTTTTCCGTTTTGCCTTCAACGAGTTCCATAACGGATTTGCGGCATACTGCTGCTATTTTCTGTTCAAGCGCTCTCACACCTGCTTCACGGGTATAGCCCTCAATAACAAGCCTTATCGCTTTGTCTGTAATTTTGAAATTCTTTGCCGTAAGACCGTGACGCTTCATCTGCTTGGGGATGAGATGCTTTTTGGCAATATTGAACTTTTCTTCGCTTGTGTAGCTGCCGAGTTCGATAATCTCCATTCTGTCACGCAGAGGATCGGGAATGTTTGCCTCAACGTTGGCGGTTGTGATAAACATAACCTTGCTCAGGTCAAACGGAAGCTCAATATAATGGTCTCTGAATTCGCTGTTCTGTTCGGGGTCAAGCACTTCGAGAAGCGCCGAAGTGGGGTCGCCCTTATAATCCGATGAAAGCTTATCAACCTCATCAAGAAGAATAAGTGGATTGCTTGTGCCTGCGCGCTTCATTGCATCAATGATTCTGCCCGGCATTGAACCGATATAGGTTTTTCTGTGGCCTCTGATTTCAGCCTCATCCTTAACACCGCCGAGAGAAATTCTGACATATTCTCTGCCCGTTGCTTCGGCAACCGAACGGGCAACCGACGTTTTACCGACTCCCGGAGGGCCTACAAGGCATATAATCTGACCCTTGATATCGGGCGCCATAACACGCACCGCAAGATATTCAAGAATTCTCTGTTTTATTTTTTCAAGGCCGTAGTGGTCGCTTTCAAGCTTTTTCCTTGATTTTGCGATATCCGTATTCTCTTCTGACATATTGTTCCACGGAAGAGAAATGCAGGTTTCGATATAGTTTCTGCTGACGGCAGCTTCGGGTGAACTGGGCGAATATTTTTCAAGTCTGTCACATTCTTTGAAAAGCTTTTCCTTAACTTCATCGGAAGCTTTCATATTGAAAATGGTTTCTCTGAAATAATCAAGCTCTTCTTCCTGAGATATTCCTCCGCCAAGCTCGGTTGAAATAACCTTCATCTGCTCTCTGAGATAATATTCACGCTGATTTTTATCAATCTGTTCCTGAACCTTATCGCCTATTTCTGCCTCGATGGAAAGCAGGTTGCCTTCGTTTGCCAACAATATGCACATTTCTTCAAGTCTTTTTATGGGGTTAACGGTTGAAAGAATATGCTGCCTGTCTTCATATTCAAGCATAATGTTGCCTGCGATATAGTCCGCAAGGTCACCCGGCTCGGATTTCTGCATAATACCCGTCACAACGTCTGCAGGCATCTGCGGTGCGCAATCAGAATATTCGGCAAAAACGTCTTTTGTATGGCGCACAAGTGCCTTTGCGTAGTCAGCTTTATCCGCACGGATTGAAGGCTCGTTAATCGGAAAAATAATTGTTTTAAGATAATTTCCGCTGCCGACGGCAAGCCCTTCGGTAAGCCTTGCTCTGTAAAGGCCCTCAACCGCAACACGCACGTTACCGCTTTTGCCGGGGAGCTTAAGCACCTGCTTTACGCTCGCAACAACACCGATTTCATAAAGCTCGTCGTATTCAGGGTCATCAACGGAAATATCTTTCTGGGTAACAAGGAAAATTTCCTGATCGGTATCCATCGCCTTTTTAAGTGCATTGATTGATTTTTCTCTGCCGACGTCAAAATGTATAAACATATTCGGAAAGACCACAAGCCCTCTGAGGGCAACGGTCGGCATCTTTCTCAGATTTTCTTCTTTTATCATATATGTATCTCCTTTTTTACCGCCCGAAAGCGGTCAAAACGATGTAAAATGTCTGCAAAAAACACTTTCTTAACATAGTATTATATAATATAATTTTTAAAGAGTCAACCGTAATAACAGAACAAATCGTTTCGCATTTGCAAAATATATGTGAACAAATTCACAAAAAGAGCCGCCGCAGTTTCCTGCAGCAGCTCCGAAACTACCGTTTCACTTATTTCATGCCGTTTTCATAAGCCTCGATCATCTTCTTAACCATCTGGCCGCCGACTGAACCTGCTTCCTTGGCTGTGAGGTCACCGTTATAACCCTGCTTAAGGTTAACGCCAACCTCCTTTGCAGCTTCCATCTTGAACTGATCAAGAGCCGCTCTTGCCTGAGGAACAACTGAATTGTTCTTTGACATTTCGTTTACACCCCTTCAAATTCAATTTGCGTTTGCTCTATTATTGTTGCAACTCATTCGGGGTTTATTAATGTTAATTTTTTGTTTATTTTGAAAGTTTTGAAACCAAAAGGTGACGAATTTCTTTGAAATAGCAAAATGATGGTAGACCCAAAAGTGTCTACCATCATTTTAATTAAAGAGAAAATCCTGCCAATCCTTTTCTTACATAAAAATACGTATCTTTTGCCCACAACCCATAACAATCTATGTTTATATCTTTATACCTTTCAATAATCTCCAAGGCTTTCTGATATAAAGTCACAGCTTTGTCTTTATCACCTTTTTCACGACAATATTCAGCATATTTATCATAAGTAAAAGCGAGGTCAGGCTCGCAATCATTATTATTGTAGAAATCAGAATTCAACAGATTTTTAAGCATATTTATTGATTTTTCATATAACAATTCTGCTTTATCGTATTCTTTGATTTTACCATATGCAAACGCCAATTTTCCAGTGTTATCAGCGATGGATTTATACGCATTCAAATACTCACGCATATTACTTTCACGCGGCGTACCATCTAAAATTTTATAATTAACGTTCAAACAATCGGTAAGAACCGCTACCGCCTCATTATATTTTTGAGTTTCAAACAGAATCTCAACAAGATCACTGCTTACAGAATCAAAGAAATAGCCAAATGGGAATACGCCATTTGCAACAAGTCTGCGTGCGATAACCAACGCATCGTTGCAAAGTTCTTCTGAACGAACCAGATTATCTTCTTCATTGCGGTAATAAAAAGCTAACGTCTGACATACTTCTGCAAGACGAAAATCATACTCTCCGAGAGTTTCTGTGTTTAATTTTGCATAGATAGTAGCTGATGCAGTCAAAGCTTTACAAGCGTCCTCTTTATGTGAAAAAAGTTGGCTTAATTTACCGAACAAAAAGTAAGCTTCTGCTAAAACATCTTTATAATCTTTAAAACCACATTTTTCAACATCCAGAAGATCCTGGATTACATTTTTCAGAATGCTATAAGCTTCTGATGGTGAATCACAATACTGTTCATAAAGCCCAGCTAGCTCAACATTAATCTTTGCAGTTTCAAATTTACCGCGTTCCGGATCTGACATGGAAATCTTCTGGCACTCTGCTATAGCTTTTTCATATAATGATTTTGCTTTTTTATAGTCTCCTGAATATGCAGCATCATTTGCTTCTGATTTAATCAGAACAATTTCAGAAACAGTAATATTTTGTTTTGATCGCTTCATCAAAACTTCCATCGCTTTCATTCGTTCCTCACCCTTAAGTTTCCTTACGTCATCAGGTGTTATTGCATCATATTGCATTATTAATCGCTCCTCTCTTTTAAATAGCTATTACAAAAGGTAAATTGATAAATCATTTTTTAAGAACCAAACATTGGTATTCATTCTCTGTTATTGAAAGAGAAACACTATATTTTTCCTTATAATAGTCATTTATGTTGATAAGTTGCTGAAACATTTTAATACTTTTCAAAAAAAGAATTTCTCCTTTTTCCATTTCATTGTTTTTGCAGTATCCAACTGCTAAACCTCTGGTTTCCTCAGCTATTCTTCCATATTCATACAAATAATCCTCATTCTCGCCAGAATCAGTTCGGTCAAATCCATCCAAAATTCTGTAGTGCATTTCCAATCCCTTTGTAAGAATACGTATAACATCCTGATGCAAAGCCTTCCTGCTGTATATTAGCGAAAGATATACGCAAACCTGAACAATTATTTCTCCATACGGAAAAGGTCTGTTCTGTGAAAACTTTTCAGCAATGTCCAAAGCGTGGCAATATAACTTTTCTGACTTTTCCCTACCGCTTTCTGTTTTAATCACAAAAAAGCATAAATCAGCAAATTCTTTGTATGCTGTTGCTAATCTGAAAGCATAATTTTCCGGATTTTCTGAAGCTAACACTTTATATAAGTCTATCGAAGATGCGAATGCATTTTCAGCACCCGAAAAGTCCTTGACTTTGCCGCAAGCAACACCGTATATAAAGTATATATTTGCTAAAATCTTAGCATAATCGCCAGGATTAGAGTCGTAACGCTTTTTGAGATCCGGAAGAATTTCTTTGATGATAGGATAACATTTTTCTCTAGCTGACGGACGTTCAAAAAACACCTGTACCTGCTCCAGTTTTATCTCAAGAGCCTTTTCTTTCCCGAGCACCGGTTCAATCTCAGCTAACTCTTTGCATTTATCCAACGCCTCGCTATATCTAATCTCCGTTTTTATCAAGTCCCCTTTTCTTGAAAACATAAATGCATCGGACCATAAAGAATGAATATCTTCTTCGAGAGATTGCTTTTTAGTCACAGGTGGTTTACGCACAAATTTTTCTTTTTTGACAGGGGGATTCTCTGATTCAGGAACCATTTCTTCCAAAACAGGAAGAAACTTTTCCACAGATGCAGGAAACTCATATAGAACGGTTTTTATCTGATGCCTGAGTTCGACAGCCTCTTTTTTTGCGAAATCAAGATCCAAATCAAATAATTCTTTGCATTTCATCAATGCTTCGTTATATTTTTTCTCTGCACCTTCTATATCTTTGCTGCTAAGTGCTATAACAGCATCTACATAAAACGAAGAAATAACAGACTTGATTCGTTCTTTATCTTGCGCACTTAAGGGCTTTTGGAAGTCCGAACTTCCAGAAGAAAAGGATTGTTTCTCATCCATTTCCAAACACCTCGTTTCATTGATATGAATTTATTATAGATTATTTTTTTAAAATGTCAATAATTTTGGTATTGTTTAAGTGATTTTAAACTATTTGTAATTAATTTATAGACAAGATTTTAAAAACGTGATATAATAATTTAAATATAAATATTTGGAGAAAATTTCATGAAAAAAGATCTTAAAGCCGTAACACTCGGTGCGATCATTGCAGCAATAAGTGTTATATTATCTTTTGGGGGACAATTTTTTGCAGTAGCGAAATTCGCAGGGCCCCTGATTGCCGGGATAATCCTTATTCTCCAACGAGAACTGTTTGGAATCAAGCAGGCATTGGCTGTATGGTTTGCATCATCGGCGTTAATGTTGCTGCTCATTCAAGAAAAAACAGGCGTTTTTGCATATATAGCTTTGTTGGGGTATTACCCTTGTATGCACATTGAATTGTACAGAATAAAAAATCGTTTCATTAATTTTTTTGTTAAATTTCTATGGTTAACCGTAGTTGGTGTTACAATATTATTTCTGGGAATTAATTTCTTTACCGATTTCAATTTTGTTGATATATCCAAGCAATATCTTATAATCATTGCTGTGGTTCTTTATTATATGTTCTTTTTGTTCTTTGATTTGTTCCTATATTATTTGTATCATTTATGTTTCAAGGAATGGATTGCAAAGCTAAAAAAGTTTTTTTGAGTTTTATTTTGTTAATATAAACAAATGGAGATGATAAATAGTGGCTATCGAGAAAATATGTAAGGAAGATTTTGATGAGTTGAAAAATTGGCAAGCAAACACATCTGACAAATCTTACAACTTGGTAAAAACGGGTTTCACTGAATTGGTTCTGAAAATGAATGACGCATTGTTGACAGAAAAAAAACGATACAATGCAGAACTTGATCGAATCACAAAAATACATGAAAATAATCTGAATGAGATTAAAACAGCTTTTAAGGATGACCCGAATACCGCTATACAGGATGATTTCAGCACATCAATTGCAAAAATCAATTCCCTGTGGAGTGACAACATTAGCGGTGCAAAGCCAACTGTTGATGGTAAAATCAATGCTGTTTCATTCAAATACAAAACAGGTACGGTCACAGACAAGTTGTATGCCTCTATAAAAGAAAACAAAGACAAACGAATTTTAGACGATTTTTCAAGTCGAAAGAAACTTCTTGATGAAGAAGCCAATAAAGTAGACGAATTTATTGTAACTGTTGTTGAAAGCATAAAAGCATTGAAAGAAGCAAAAATCGAGGCGAACAACAACCTCTTTTCATATTTGGAAAAAAAGGAAAAAAACAATTTCAAAAATATGCACGACAAGCTCGGAAGAGATTATGAAGAATTCAAGCAAACTATAGTAGACAACTTTGAAATCGCGTTTAACACCTATTTCAGCAACGAGGCATTCAATTCAAACAGAAGAAGCGCATTGAACCGAAACAGAACTGCGGAAGGTTATACCTGCACCGCAAATGTACCTCAGCATCTATTTTTGGGAAAGAGAATCTTTGAGGTAAAACTTTCAGAAAACGCCGAGTTCATGCCCGAAGTTACAACCTTGTTAAGAAAATGCTATTCTAACAAAAACTCCGGCATAACAATAAACGAAACTTCAATAAAAGTAGAACTTTTTTATTGCCGTTCTCTTGATGAAGGATACTCTGTTTTTGTTGAGTGCAGCAATCCGGAAACCACTCAAAATAAAGATATAATCAAAGCATATATATTAAAGATGCTGATGAATTTTCCTGTTGGACAAACTCGTCCCCTGTTGCTCGACAACGACAGTTCATCGGCAATGACGATGTTTGCAACAATTGGAGAGTCTTCGGGAAAGGGAATCGTTACTAGACCTTGGTATGCTGAAGAAGATATTGAAGGTGAACTGAAAAAAGTTGCAACCGAAAGATCAAATTTAAGCATTTCTTATGGTGAAGACGTTGTTTCCAGACTGCAAAGAGAACTGATTTATTTGGTCGCAGGAAGAAATTTCCCCAAAGGTTTTACCCAGAACGCAATTTCACAGATGTCAAACATTTTCCTCGCCGGAAGCAAAAACGGATTTTTCGGAATTGTGCAGGCTAACGCAAATGAACTGAAAACAAAAGAGGAAGACCCCGCTTTCTTATCTTTGACTAAAACAATTAAAAATAACTCGCTCCATGTTTTTGAAAGGGATGGAAAATTCCTGATACAAGATGAAAACAATATTCAGGATGAGTTTGTCTTTGATATGATGGAAAATGAAATTTCCAAAAGCAAAGAAATTATCAGTGTTATTATCAACGGTGTTTCCAATTACAAAAGGCAAACCGAAAACTTTGAATATCTTTTCTCAAAAGATGCAGGAAATGTTGAAGGAACAGACGCAAACAATCCCAGCACCTGGTACACAGGAAATGCAAGTTCACGTTTTGAAGTGCCTATAGGCATTTCAGGTGCCAACACAGTTCAGAAATTTGTTATTAACAGCGATGGCGTTGAACAGCATGCACTTATTTCAGGTGTAACCGGTTCGGGCAAATCATCTTTACTTCGCACTATAATTGCCTCAAGCATGATGAAATATTCTCCCGATAATGTTAACCTGTACCTTCTCGACTTTAAAGAAGGCGTAGAGTTTGCCGCATTCAGCAAATATCGTCTGCCCTGGGTTAAAATGATAGCTTTGAACACCGAACGTGAATTTGCGTTGACTGTTTTGAGAAATCTGGAAGCTGAGTTTAAAAACAGAGCAGCCGAAATGAAAAAGAACGATGCATCGGGAATAGGTGCAATTGACGGCAAAAAATTCCCTCGTTTAATACTTGTTTTTGATGAAATTCAGGAATTACTTAATAAAAGCGATAAGATTACCGATGAGTGCATTTCTATTCTTTCAACTTTGGTGAGCGAAGGCAGAGCAATGAATATGAATGTTATTATAGCATCGCAAGATTTCACTCATTGCAACGGCATTGACAGATTGAAAGCAAATATGGTAATCAGAATTGCATTTAAGGGCAGCCCCGATTCAGCTAAAAGCATCATGGGTGAAGATTTCAGTATAGTTCAGCTTGAGCAGGGTGACAGCGGATATGCAGCTATAAACTCAGCTTCAGGAGCAAGAGGTAAAACCAACTTCTTCCAATGTGGATACCTGAAAACAAAAGACAGAGATCAACTCCTGGCTAAAATGGCTGCAACAATGAAACATAAAGAATGCAACACAAGAGTAATGTCGCGAAACGCAAGCCAGGACAGAGACAATAAATTCAACCGCCTTATTTGCAACAACAAAATTGATTACAGCAACTCAGAACACGAACAATACAACCTGATGATTGGTGATGCTTTTACTATAGGTCAAAACAAACCGATATATCTTTCAACAAAAAGAGGAGAAAATCTGCTTGTTGTTGGTCCCGATGAAAAAGTGGCAAAATCAATTTTCAGTCTTAGCATTCTTTCCGTTTTGTACTGCGAAATAGCTAACAAAGCAAAAAGAATTGATAATGAACTTATAAGAATGATTGATCTTTCAGACGAGGATGATCCTTACTATAAGTATTTCCAATATTTGAAATCACAGTTCACAAACCAATTCCCCAACCTTGCTCAGTTCGAAGAAATCCAGGATATGATTGAGCAAACTTACGAAAATCTTCAGGATCGAATTTCTGGAAAGGTTGACAAGAGCGAGAGGTTGTTCTTTATGATGTTCGGCATTGATGCCGCAATGATTCTTCGGGATGATATGTATGAAATGACAGAAGATGACAATCTGACAATTTCTCAAAAGCTCAATAAAATCATTCAGGATGGACCTGAAAACGGAATAAACTGTGTTATTTGGGCAAGCAGTCTTAAACGTTTAAGAAAAATTCTTGATAACAGCACAATAAGTCGATACTTCTATAAACGAATCTTTTTCGGAAATGAAAAGAACGATTGCGAAGAATTGATTGATGAAGACTTAACACCCGGTGTAGAAGCTTGCGAAGCCATCTTCTTTAAGGACATCAACAAAAAGAAAGCTGTTTCGTTCAGACCTTATGAGATTCCTGAAAAGGATTGGGTTGCAAGCATAGCCGATTCCTATAAGACGTTTGAAAAACAATGATGGAGGCACATACTATATGCTAAATGAAAATTTCAATAACAGAATTTTCTCTTTAGAAGAGGATTTATTATTGTCATCTTCAAATAATGATAATCAGACAACAACACACGATATTTTCTCTAATCCCCCAAGCATCAACTCTTTTATCATTAAAGACAGTTTGCCCGGGAATGCAGATGACAAAATCTTTGCTCCTGTCGACGAATCAGATTTACTTTTTGAAAAAGATAAAAAAGTTGCTCAGCCATTCTCAAATCCGCCTGCAGAAAACTTGTCCGGCGTAAAAGACGAATTAAACAACAGAATTTTTGGAGAAATATTTTTGCCAACAACTTCAGAACCTGTTACAGATATCAGTTCTTCTTCCGATGATAAGATTTTTGATTTCGTATTTGATGATGATATTTTCGGCGTAAACCAAGCACAAAAACCAACTGAAGAAATAATTGATACACTTAACCGAATCGTTTCAGCAACAGCAACAAGAGAATATAGAACAGTCAGTGACAACAGTTTCCGAACAGAAGAAGCACTGAGACCATTGAAAGATTCCTACATCAACGCCGCAAACGTACACCATCTGGAAGATGCTCTTTCTGAAAATTTAACAAATTTGTCTTTACAAATCAATAAATACAAAGAATTAGGATCTGCGCTGTCAGACGATATGAAAAATTACTACACACAGAACAAAGAACATCTTATACTTATACAACAGTAAAGCACGTTTTTATTTGTTGGATTTGGAGTTGGACTATGTTTGGAACAATAAAGCCATGCAAAAAGAAATGCAGCAAAGAAGAATTACAAGAATACAAAAAGTATTATTGCGGACTTTGTTTTGCTATGGGTGAAAAGTTCGGAAATTTATCCCGCTTTTTTATTAATTATGAAATTGCAAGCAATTTTTTGCTTTTTTCATCAATTGAAGGTAAAGTTGAAACAGAATCAGCAATCTGTCCTTGGTCCGTAAAGCACCGCAAAGTTACATATTACCACACAACGACTTCAGATTATTTCGCAAAGCTGAACTATATTTTGGTTTATTACAAATTGGCTGATGATATTGCCGATGATAACAGTCTTAAAGCAAAGTTGCTGCAAAAGCTGTTAAACAAGGACATATCTGAAGTTGAAAATGAAATGCACAACGAGACCGATACTTTAAAGAAATATCTTAAAAAGCTTCATGAAATTGAACAAAGAAGAGAACATGTTCCTGTGTTTGAAGTATCCCATTTATTCGGAAGTTTTTTAGAGGAAGCAATCAAACCAATCGGATTAAGTGAGGCAGATTCTGCTATCTTTTCAAAAATCAATTATTGGATGGGAGTTTGGATTTACACCGTAGATGCTATTATGGACTGTATCAGTGACGGATATAAAAAGCGTTACAACCCAATTCTCGCGGGGTTATCCGGTGATTCGCTGTTCATTTTAAGATTCAGAAAAAACGAATTGATTGGTCTTTTAAAAAAATCCAGAAAAAGCATTTTAGAATTAATTGAGCTTTTTCCCGAAAATAAAGAAAAGCTTTTGCTTAAGCATTTATTTGATTGCAATTTACCTAAAATTGCATATATATATTTGGGAATTGAGGGTGATGTGTTTGACACTTAAAGAAAAATTATGTCTGCCTGACGAGTGCGAAAAAGATGATGTTAAAAAGGCAATTGAACAACATTTATTGTTTTTTAAGATGACAATCGCCAGCTCGCAGAATGCGCAGGTAAGAAGTCTTGCAAAACTAAAATTAGATGAATTGATCGAATCCGCCAAAAAAGAAGGGTTGGATTTGTCAGATGTTCCGATGTCCGCAAAAGAACTGCCTAACTCATCATCCAAATTATCTGAATATATATCCAACAAACCGCTAGGTCTTCTTAACCATGCCGAAATTCAGAAATTGAACGAGGATATTGATGCACTGCCTGAAAGTGCATACAAGAATTATCTTAAAGCAACGGTTATTTTGAGTGAAGGTGAGCTGACCGAAGAAAAAAGCATGCAAGCTCTTCGTTTAGTTGAAACAGCAATAAAAACGGATCCGGGCAATTTTGTTTATAAGCAAGTTGCAACGGACATTAGAAACTCACTGGAAAAATATCAACTCAGCAAAAAAGTCTGGCTTGAATCAGAAAAAGAGCGCCTTGAAAAAGAAAAAAAAATTGAAACAACCAAAAATGTATTTGCAGGTATTGGAAAAGGTATTTTGTATGTTTTGGGCGGAATAGCCGCTTTAATAGGTGGTGCTTTCGTTTTGCTGTGTGAATGTTTTGATAGCTGCGACTGTTAAAGAGGAGGAACGAATGGTGGAAAACGAAAAAGCTTTAATCATGTTAGCCTCTCTATTCAATTATTGTTCTGAGGAACAACACAAAACGTTGGCTAAAACATATCAGGATATTGTTTATCAGAATGAAAACTTTATCAAGCTGTATAAATTAATCAGAAACACTTCATTTTATGGTAAATCCGGAGAAGATTTAAGAGATATCGGAATTGAACTGCTGAACAGAATTATTTCAACTCCTTCCGAAAACGCCAGAATTCTTGTTCAGATTCAGAATATTATTTTCATGTATGAAAAAGCTTTAAAAGAAAGCACTCAATATATCAGTTCATACAGGTGTGATAATCAGTATATGTCGGCAATAGAAAAAAGATTTGAATCCGTAGTTCATGAATTATATTTAAATCTTCTGAATGTTATATGTTATTACACAACAACTTTTTACGGACTCAACTTTACAAGAAGCATCAATGTCGACATCAACCTTCCGTCTTTGGATCTTGTTAAAAACTTATCTTCAGAATTAACAGAAACAATATCCAAAGCATCTGATTTAGAAAAACCATGCGCATGGAAAATTGTCAGATGTTTTTTCGGTGGCTCAAACATTATACATTTTCACGGCGTAAAACTGGAATATATCAGCTGGGAAGAATACAACGAAAACTCCGAATGGAAATCAGGCAGATTCATTTCCTATGGAACCAACAAAAATATTATTTGTTACGGCATAGGCAACATTTCCAACGCTACAGTGTTAAACGGTTCTAATTTCCTGTACAAAGAGGTTGTCACAAAAATACCATTGAATATTCTAGACAAAGCAACAGTTAACTATGATTCGTTTGATATTATTAGTTTAATTAACAGTGCAATGAACGGAAAATATTTTGTTGCAGATCCGGAAAATGCAGTTGAATTGTTAAACCGTTATTTTCTTATGAAGAAAGTAAAAGAACATAATCAAAAGCAAATAGAAATATACGAAAATTCACGGTTTGAAATTCCGAAAAAATTCGAGGCTCTCAATGAGAATTAAAAGAATATGTTACCCAATAAAAGTGTTGGGACCCGGTCAAAGAGTAGGCATATGGGTCACCGGATGCAAATTCAACTGTGAGGATTGCATGTCTCCGGAATTAAGAGATTTTTCCGCCGGGAACGAAGTATCGGTAGATAGTATCATTGCTTCAATTGAAAAAATCACTGATCCGATCTGTGGATTTACAATATCGGGTGGTGAACCTTTTGAACAGCCGAAAGAACTGAATCTTCTGGTTTCCGGTCTGTCGGAAAAATATGGTGATGATATAATTATTTATACAGGATACTCTTTGGAAGAATTGAAGCGCAAAGATAATGAAGACATCAACAGTATTATTGAAAAAATCTCTGTTCTTGTTGACGGTCGTTATGTTCGTGAACTAAATGATGAAAAAGGGCTCAGAGGATCATCTAATCAGGTTATCCATATTTTTAAAAACAGAAAACTTTATGAGTATATGAATGACTGCCAAAGGAGTTTGCAAATTTTCAATTATCAGATTGATAACAGCCTTTTGATTGGTATTTTTTAATTTAGGGTGATAAGAATGGTTAATGACAACGGATATAAAGGTTTGGGAAACAATTTCACTTCAGACACCTTTTTTATGGTAGATGAATCTGTTTCTCAAAGCACTTTTTCTGATGAAACAAAGACATCTGAAGAAAATGAATCGGTTTGGAGCGGCGGTTACAAACTTTCAAATGACGAAATGCCTAAAGTTCCGACAAATGTTAATGGTTATGAAATAACCGAAATAATTTCCGACCAAGGTTCGGAGGCAATCGTATATTACGCCCAAAAATCAGGTGTTGAATATGCTGTTAAAATTTACAGATACAACGCTCCCGATTTTGATTTTAAACTTGATTTATTAAAATCAATAGACAATCCATATATTGTAAAGCTTATTGAATACGGAAAATTCGGAGATCTTCCGTTTGAAGTTTTCCCCTATTATCGTAACGGAACATTAAAAAAAATGGGCAAAGTTGAAGATTCAAAGCTGAAGAATTATATTTATCAAATAAATGAAGGGCTGAATTCTCTCCACACAGGAATTCCGGGTGAGTCTATAATTCACGGAGATTTAAAACCATCTAATATTTTTGTTTCGGATAACTTTGACTCTGTGTTAATCGGAGACTTCGGAATCAGCCGAGTGATAAAAAACGGCACATTCAGTATCGATAAAATAAGCGGGACTCCGGAATTTGCACCTCCTACAAGAGGACTTGTCGGTCAGGAAGTCAAAACAACTGCATACGACTACGGTTCCTTCGGACTTTTAGTATTCTATATGGTAACGGGATATTCATATTTTGCCAATTGGCCTTCTGACAAAGTTATTGAAAAATGGCAGACCGGTATCGACATTCCCCAAAACATTGATGGCAGATTAAGAGGATTGATGAACCATCTCCTGCAAATAGATGAACAGCAAAGATATGGCTATGAAGATATAAAAAACTGGTATGAAGGCGCTTATGTAAAATATGAAAAGCCAAAAAACATTTTCAAATCCGCCGAACAAAGTAAAAGCAAGAGTCTTTGGCTTGGCATATTTGAAAATGAGAGCATAGAGGTCGATTCTGTTCCCGCTCTTGTAGATAAACTGAAAAAGCACTGGAACTTAGCAAGATACAGAATAAAAGATACAAATCTTTATGATTTTATTGACTTCTATGGTTTTCCCGGAGATGTTATTGCCGGTTATGTAAAAGAATCTGATGTTGACTCTGCTATATTTAAAACAATCTATACTCTTTCAGATAAATCGGAATTAGTTTACAAAGGGAAATTTTACAGCAATGAAGAAGCTTTCTTTTCAGAAGTTGACGAAAACGACGAAACAGCCAACGAAATGATTTCAAAGAATCTTCTTACTTTTTATTTGAAGCAAATGGGTAAGCCATTAAAAGAAATAGAAGAAGTTCGATTATTGGAGGATAATAAATCTCTTCCGATCAAATTTAAGGTATGGGCTTTAAAGTATATTCTTACTGCCAACAAATCATTTAATTCGTGGAATACTCTCGATGATTTCATAAACAACTTGAATTCAATCGGCATACAGGAAATATATCAACTTGTACAAGATGAAAAATTTCTTGCGTGGCTGTATTCTAAAGGATTGACAAATGAGGTTTTGCAGATTATCAGTAATAAGGGTGATTAAAATTGAGTAGCGGTTCTTATCGGTTTTCTCCACCGCCATTGACAGCTGCGGAAATCCGAAGAATAAAAATAGAAAAAATTGATTCCGACTTAAGTAAAATTTCTACTATATACGATGACACAGTCAGACAAATCAACATTCTCAAAAATTCGTTCAAAGCAAGTCAGTCCGCCTGCCAAAGCAATGCATATAAAGAAGAAATCGCTCTTGGTCGCAAAGGATTTGAACTCAATTCAACCAAAGTTGAAGATGCAATATCGAAAGAACTGCTTATATTTACTGAGATTGATATTCATACAAACAGACGCCATATTGCAGCTATTGATTTTTCCGGCATTGCAACCTGGGAAAACGCAAAAAACTCTCAGGAATATAAGAAGAACCGGTTCGCAAGTGAGATCACAAAAAAGGTTTTGCAGCTGTCAGCCTGCGATTCAAAAGCACAGGAATCCATTGACATTTTTATTAATATTTTTAACCGTATGCTTTCCGATGACAACGTATCATACGATTATTTTCGGCTATATGTTCAAGAATGCTATAATAATCTGGAAAAAGAATGCGAAATTCCCCAAAATATTGACGAGGACACTTGGCAAACATACTGCGCTCTTTGCTCGCTTCTCGGGAAAAGACCTAAAATGGCATCAACAGCAGAAACTAAAAGAAGGATTTCCGTCTTGATTGAGGAAGCATATTTGAAAAATTATTATAAGCACGCAAAAGAGGAATTAGAAGAGGTTTTGGATGAATTAGGGCTAAAAATCAGCGATTGCTTTGAACTTGACGGTGTAACAGGAAACATTATTACAGAAAAAGATAATAGCGGTTACAGATTATTTGTCAGCCACAACAATAAAAGCTTTGTACTGGAAACAATTTCCCCTGAAAATCAAGCCGATGCAACAAAAGAAAACCTTGATTATATTTGTCATAAAAGGAAAAAGATACCGGCTCTGATGCGTCAAAGAGGCATAGATATCGAGGTAAGAACCGAGAACGATTATGAAAATGTTGCGGTTGCAAACGTGATAACAGAAAAAAACAACCATAACTCGATCTCAGAAAAAATGCGCAAAAAGCACACAATCGATAAGCAAAAAGGGAAAGTTATATTGGGAGGTATGTAACCGTGTTGTATAAAAAATGCTTATGCGGAAACATCATTTATTATGAAGTACCTGGATTATTTCCACCGGAATGCGATAAATGCACCAGGGAATTGGACTGCTTTCCCGAAGAAGAGTGTCCCGACAATATCAAAATCAATGATCCGTTGCCCGAAACACACACACCTTCCATATGTATACTGCTTGAAAGCGGTAATCATACGATTCGTTTAACAACCAAAACTGTTATCGGAAGGAATTCAGCCGGCAGAGAATACCTTGTAGCCTTCCCCGATGTCAGCAAGGAACACTTTGAGATTTCTCCAAGTTCATCAGGTGTATGTGCAATAATAAATGATATCAGCAAATTCGGAACTTATATTGACGGAGAAAAACTAACCAAGAATGTTCCGAGAAAAATTATTGACGGTACAGTCATAAAACTCGCAAGTAAGGCCAGCTTTATTTTAGAAATCAAAGAAGGTGTATGAAAATGCTTGAATGGCCCAAATGGAAAAAAGACCTTGATGTTTTTCAGGGGCTGAAAAACGGATTTATTCTTGAGGGAAATATTTACGATAAACAGGTTTGGATCAATGATTCGTCACAAACCTGTACGGTCAAAAGCACAAACAATTACTTCTACGATTATTTGAAACAGCAAGGGTATGACATCGTTGTCGTTTATAATAAACAGGACGGTTTTTTCGCTTTAGGAAACAATGATGATATTGAAAAATTCAACACTCTGATTTCGGGATGTCCAAGAGAATGTCTCAAAGATGATGTAAAGGCAATCAGAGTTGCGTTGGAAAACAGCTCAACTCCTATAGCTATAATATTTGATCTTGCAAACACAATAATATCTTCCCGCGACTACATGGATGAATACGAGAGAGATATTATAAGTATTTTGTTTCTCGCATCACAAAAATCAGTACAAGCCTTTAGTTCTTCAAAAGGTAAGATGCTTAACAATTGTATATACTATATTGTAGAAAAGGCAAACGATCTTCCTTCTTGGTTTTATTTGAACAATCCTAATATAAAAACGATAACCATCACAAAAATCGACAAGGATCTTCGTTTAAATCTGTTGAACAATAAAATTTCACAGTTTTATTGTTTTTCTCCCGATGAAGAGCCTGACGAATACATTGAAAAAATCGCCAATCTTACCGAAGGCTTTTCTACAGACGATATTTGTGACCTGATTACGCTGTTCAGAAAAGAAGGATTCCGTTTAAAAGATGCAAAGAAAATAGTCGACTATTATAAGTTTGGTCAAAAAGAAAGCTATTGGGACAAAATTAATATTGAAACAATAAAAGATATTCCCAAAACACTCAGTAAAAGAGTCAAGGGACAGAGTGAAGTTATCAAAAAAGCCTCAGAAATAATATCGAGAGCTTGTCTTGGTCTTAGCGGTATCCAGAAAAATTCAGGAACCCAACCTAAGGGTGTTTTGTTTTTGGCCGGTCCTACAGGTACCGGCAAAACAGAGCTTGCAAAAGCAATCGCAGAAATGATTTTTGGTGACGAAAATTTTATAACGAGATTTGATATGAGTGAATATGGTCATCCTCACTCGGATCAAAAACTGCTGGGTGCACCTCCGGGATATGTAGGTTACAGTGCAGGCGGTTTGTTAACCAACGCAATCAAACAAAAACCTTTCAGTGTTTTGCTTTTTGATGAAGTGGATAAGGCTCATCCGACGATTCTCGACAAATTCCTGCAGATAATTGATGACGGCAGAATCACAGACTCGATGGGTGAAACCGTGTTCTTTTCAGAAAGTTTGATAATCTTCACAAGCAATCTAGGGATGACAAAAAAAACAAAATCCGGTTCAAGAATCCCAAATGTTTTTATCGATGATTCTTATGATGTTGTAAAAGAAAAAATCAATAAAGAAATCAAAGCTTTTTTCACAGGCATATCAAGACCTGAATTGTTAAACCGTATAGGTGGAAACATTATTATCTATAATTTTATAAAAGATAAAAAAACAATAATGGACATAATTGATCTTCAAATTGATAAAATAAAGAACAATATCTGGAACGACCAAAAAATAAAACTGGAAACCACTCCGGATTATATCGAGCAACTGTATGAAAAAGTTATAGATAATTTAGAAAACGGCGGCAGAGGAATAAGCAACAAGATCGAAGAATATCTTATTAACCTTTTACCCAAGGTGTTTATCGAAAAAGAAGTTACGCGATTTTCAAAAATAAAAATACTTTCCTTGTCAGATGACATGGAGTTAGAAGTAGAAGTTTCAAAAGAGGTGGAAGAATGATTTGCGAAAAGTGCGGAGAAATTCTGGGTTCTGATATAACAGAATGCCCAAATTGCGGCTGGCATAACCCAAAACCAAGTATACCTAAAAAGCCTGCCACTCAAAGTGCCAGCGAACCTACAGAACCCACCGGTTCCTATACAGGTTCTAGCAAAAAAACTGCAATAATTATTATTTCCGTTATTCTTGCTTTGTTTTGTATTATAGCAATTGTCATTTTGGTTGCAACTAAATCAGGCTCCAAAGCTTCAAATCCCAACATGCAGAATCATTCGATGTTCGGATCTTCCGAAAACGATAACATAATTATCGAACCTGTTGTAACAACAGTAAAAAACGATGTAAAAGACCAAGCTCAAACAATACGTGTCAATGAGCCGATCGGAGATGCTTTGGAGTCAAGCCATGATACTAACTGGTACTGCTTTGCTTTGGATGAAAATGGGTATATAAACATTTCGTTTGGCCACATGTATTATGCATCACCTGAAACATACTGGGAAATGTATCTTTATAAAGAAGATGGTCAAACACCCTTTGATGACGAACACAAATATTGGTCAGTTTCCGGAGAAGGCAGTTTGCTGACTTGTGACATAGCACTTCCGAAAGGAACCTACTATATAAAAATTGTACCTTATTCGACTTCTCGTTGGACCGATAACTTATATACATTAGAAGTTTGTTATTCGCAGTCAAACGTTTGGGAGAGGGAGGCAAACAACAACAAGTACAATGCTAATAATATTGCAACTAACACTGTGTACTACGGCTCAATAACCAACGATTCAGATGCAGACTGGTATAAAATTGTAATTGACCATGACGGGTATCTGAACATTCTGTTTGATCACGAAGAATTAGAATCATCGGAAACTTACTGGGAGTTTTATCTGTACAGAGATGATGGTGAAACATATTATGACGGCGGAAGCAAGTTTTGGTCTGTTGTCGGAGACAGTAAACTGTCAACATGCAATATTGGTTTGTCTGCGGGCACATATTATTTAAAAGTTGTCCCCTATTCCTCTTCACGATGGAGTTCAGAGACATATAATTTTATTATAAACTATGAAGCCTCTGATACATGGGAAGCAGAGCTTAACAACAGTAAGTATCAAGCTAACTCCATAGAATTAGATACCCAGTATTCCGGTTCAATTACAAACAGCAACGACCAGGATTGGTACGCAATTGAATTAACTGAGCCCGGATATATCAAAATAAAAATTGAGCATGAGGTAGTAGAATCATCCGAGTGTTATTGGGAACTATACGTTTATGGCTTGGACGGCAAAACAACCTTTGACGGCACAAACGGTTATTGGGGTATTGCTGGAGAAAAAGGACTGTTAACGAGCGATATAGGTCTTGCAGCAGGAAAATATTATATTAAGATAATCCCCTATTCCTCATCCAGATGGAGCAGTAAAACCTATAACATTACGGTTAACCACTATGTTTCCTACTACTGGGAAAGCGAAATGAACAATAATAAGTACGAAGCCGATGAGATGTCAATGCTTAGTAATTATTCAGGCAGTATTTCAAGCAGCACAGATTCAGATTGGTATGTTTTTTCCTTGAATTATCCTCGTGATATAGCAATCAGCTTTGATCACCGTTCTCTTGATTCTTCGCTTGTTTATTGGGAACTTTATCTCTACAAAAGTGACGGTTCAACCAATGCGAGCAATAAGTATTGGAACTTTTACGGAAATTCTGCCGGAATAACAGATGAAGTATCTTTGGATGCAGGCACATATTATATTAAGATTGTTCCTTACTCGTCATCCAGATGGAGTAATGCCACATATTCTATTGGGCTGCAGTAGTATATAATTGAAAAATGAGGCGATAAAATGAGCATAACAGAAAAGGGCTACATTATTGAAGAAATTCCGGATTTAACTTTGAATAAATACTCTTCCTTGGACGGCAAGGGTGTTGACGGAGTTTTGGAAAAACATCTTGCATTTCTTCGCCAGTGGAACCGAAAAGGAATATTATCCGGAACATCTATTCATCTGTATTATTTTTACGACGGATTGGACAAGAACGGTAATTACGCAATCGGAGAAAAAGGGAATAAACTGAAAATATATTTTCTTATTCGCGGTGAAACAGATAAGATGAAAAATGTGCCGAAACTGGTTTCGGCATCGCCGCTTTCCGCTTATTTTAAGTTTACGCCCTGTCCCTTTGAGGATTTTTTGAAAAAATGTAATATTGAAAATGTTTCATTTTCAAACTGCTGTGCATTAACAAAAAAAGAGAGCTTCATTACGCCTTCTGTGGAAACTGCAGGCGATCAGAGTGATTATTATGTTGTTTCTCAATGGGAAACAAATGAAGACGCACGCTTATACAATATGAGCACACTTATGGAATCATTGGATATGCAGATACTTTACAGAGTGGATCTGTATCCCGTTGAAAAAAGCGAAAGCGTTCATAATTCGCTCAGAAAAACAACATCAATACTCAAAGACAGGCAATATTCACGTGCCGGTGCAATGGGCCAGAGAGATTTCGAAGCAGAAAATGTTTTGAGAGAATATAACGATTTGCAGGAAGCAATAGAATCTTCTCCTCATTTTATTGCAAATATTTTCGTTTTTGCGAACGACGCCGAAAATGCTGCCGTGGTTTTGGATGCTGCAAGTGCAGAAGCTATAAAGAAAGGTAACTTTGAAATCCCGAGTTTTGAGGGCAATTTTAATTTCCGTTCATTTTTTGATAAAGAAAAAATTGAATGTCATGATTTTCGTAAAAATATTATTATGCAAAGAGGCTCTGAAGGGTTGGTAATCTGTAAAGAGCTGTCAAAGAACAGAAAATTAAAATATCTTCCTGTTTTATTTACCCTAGAAGATATTGCACCTTTCTTCAGGTTACCTGCACTGTATGAGGGTGAAGTGGTTCAAAAAAGAAAAGAAACTGCACCTAAATCCATTGCGGCTAAAGTATACACCTGCAAAAATTGCGGTAAAAAAATTGAAACATTCGAAAATAAAAATGTTGCACCCAAGATTTGTTTGTCCTGCGGCAAAAATGATTTTGAAGTCGAAGAAAACGCATTATACCTTGGCACAGATGACAATGGATATGATGTGCTTTTCCCTCTTAAACTTCTTCAGAAACATGCATTTATCGCAGGTGTTCCCGGTTCAGGTAAAACAAACACAATGCACCATCTTGCTTCAACACTTTGGCGAAAACACAACATTCCGTTTTTGGCTCTTGAACCTGCCAAAAGGGAATACCGTGCTCTTGTTAAACAAAAAGGCATGGAGGATGTTTATGTTTTTTCCCCTAATGCAGACATGTCATTTCCTCTGCATATAAATCCGTTTGAATTTCCCAAAGGACTGATTCTTTCAGAACATATCGGTAATTTAAAAGCGGTTTTTGAAGGCTCGTTTCCAATGGATCCTCCTGCACCGTACATCCTGGATTCCGCAATAGAAGCAGTATACACCAAAAAAGGTTGGTCGTACGATTCAGTAAATGACGGAAAAAAAGAATTCCCGAGAATGAAAGAACTTTACGAACAATTTGAAGAAGAAATGAATAAAGCCGGATATGTTGGCGACATAAGAGATAATGTCAGAAGTGTCCTTCAAGTCAGAATTGGAAGTCTTTTAAGAAGAGAAATGGGTAACATTTTTGATGTGACCGAATCAACAATCCCACCGGAACGCTGGCTGGAAATTCCTGCAATAGTAGAGCTCGAAGCATTGGGAAAGGGTCCTTCAAACTTTATGACACTACTTCTTTGCACATTAGTCAGAGAGGCACTGAAAGTGACTCCTGATTATGACAAAGATCATGCGCGTCATGTTATTTTCATTGAAGAGGCACACAACCTTATAGGCCCGGATTCGGAAGAAGCAACAGGAACAGAAGCTGACCCCAAAAAAACTGCAACAGCATATATTGTTAAAATGCTTGCTGAAGTTCGTGCTCTCAAAGAGGGCATAATAATTGCGGATCAGTTGCCGACTGTAATGGCTCCGGAAGTAATAAAAAATACCGGTTTAAAAATCGGTCTCAGAATAACCGCGACGGACGACCGTAGTCTTTTAGGTGGAACCATGGCGGCTAATTCAATTCAAACAGAAGAAATGGCAACATTCAATATTGGTCGCTCTCTTATCAGCTACGAAGGGCTACAAAGACCTTTTACAATGCAGACTCATGAGTGGTGCGGAAAATGGTCAACATCTAAATGTGGCGAGGAAATGGATCTTTCATGGTGCGAAAAAAATTGTCTGCACTATATTAATGGAGACTGTATACCTGACAAGTCGGAAAGAAAGAAGACTACAAATCCGCCCGCCAATAATAGTGAGTTAATCGACATAATAGCTAACCGAAAAGTGTATAGGGAGATTTGTGATCGAAGTTTCATTATAGAAGTTACTCAGTTCCACTATGAACATAAAGAACAAGAAAAACAATTCAACACGCTTTTGTATGATATAAAAAGAATAAAAGAAATGCAAGCTGAAATAGAAAAGCTTGAGACACAATATTTTAAGATTGCAGAACAATTGGAAGAAACCCTTGACGAGGAAGAAGCTCTTGAACTAAAAAATAGATTTATATTAATAGCCGATACTATCCAATTCAAAAAAAACGAACTGGAAACAACATATCATTCTTCTCAAAAAATTAATGAAGCCTATGATGCGATAGTTAGATTCGTTGCATATGCTGAAAGCATCCAGAAAAGAAAAAAGCATTGGGTAAGTCTTGGTATCAAAGATTTTAGTAGAATAAATACTCTTATATCATCCGGTGCAAAGCTTAATAAGATTCAAACGTTTGTGAACTGTATTAACACCGAACAAAAGAGATTTATACTGTTTGCATGGGCATTGTATGAAGAAGCAAATCAATTTTTTTCGGATGCAACAAAAATCTCAAAAAAGCTGGAAGAGTGTAATGAGATATATAAGGTAAAACGTAAGAATAAATAATTTATAAGGAGGCCATATTATGGGACGCATAAAAACTAAGCTTGTTGATAAGATTCAAGAGGGTTCTGAGATCGGAAAAGAAGGCACAGATCAAGGTGCTGAAAGAGTTATGGATGGAAGAGAGATAAACACATCTTTTGAGGCTATTGACACATCTATGGATGAAGATGATGTCAGTGGAGTTGAAGACACACAAGAAAATGTTTATAATGAAATTAAATCGGATTTTGACAAAGAAGTCCGAACC
Organism: Acutalibacteraceae bacterium; assembly: GCA_045602245.1. Classification (GTDB taxonomy): domain Bacteria; phylum Bacillota; class Clostridia; order Oscillospirales; family Acutalibacteraceae; genus CAG-177. The sequence continues at coordinate 75,940 of JAZSBC010000173.1, forward strand.
AAAGGAACTGAAACGGAAAATATAGAGAAAGAAGCATCTGATTCAGCCTTTGAAGAAAAAGACAAGGTTAATGACGCTGCCAATAAAGTCAGAGAAGCTGGCAGTGTTTCAGATGTAGGCAGAAACAGTGCTGAAAGAGGTGCCGAAGCATTGGATGAAAGTGCATCCGAATATGAAGAAATGATGGTTGAAAGCGAATCTATTGCAGAAAGCACACTTGAACAGATTGACAAATTGGGAGAAGAAATAGATAGCATATTTAATAAATAACAGAAACTTCTTCCGGGGGTTAAAATGGGAAGCTATGAAATTATTAAAAAAGCTGAAAACTTAAAAGAACAAGGTGAAGAGATAGAAAGACAAAAAGTTTGCTTCCAACAGCAGATTTTATCGGCTCGTGCCAATTTGGCCTCTGCATATGCACGCCTCGAAGCTGCCGAAGCAGCAACCGATGAAAACGGCAATCCTATCGGCGATGTAAAAGGTGCAAGAGTTAATGTCGTTGCAGCAAAAGGATTGCTCGAGGCAGCAGAAAGAGGTCTGTCCGAGACCGAACAAAAAATCAATAGAAACAGGCTCGCAAAAATGACAACCATTCATGAAATAGAACGATATGAAGCTATTGAACAAAAAAACATCTCAACACTCAATAATATCCAAAAAATGAGGTATGGCGATAATGTTAATACTTTGAAAAACGATATTATATTTCGTATCAATTCTGTTGATAACGCGCGCGTGGAATTATTGAAAAGCATGGGTTTATCTGCATCTAGTAATAATCTTATTTTTACCAATAACACCTCTGTTTCAAGTAATGACGCTTTTGCTACAAACACCAGCGATTTATCCGACACAAATATTGATGACAAAAAATCAAACACTCCAAAAGGTACACTTAATGCCTGGTTCAAAGCAATAGGCCGAAAAATTACGGGTGTTCGCCAATTCGGTTCGTTTGAGGTAGACTCAAATGGCTTTATAAAAGGAAATAACTATGGACAGTATATAAATGACTGGAAAGGTTACGACTCAAGCCAATACAACATTCAAAGTTTTGATTCACCTGAAACACGCATAATTAATCCCAACGAAATTGAGGGAATCCATCTTAATGACACCGAAATTTCAGGTGCAGCTGACTTCTGGAGCGAACATAAAGGATTATCGATAGAAACATTCAAAGATATTGCACGATTAGTTCCTGAAGTGAGAGAAAAGCTTGCGCAAGGATATTCTTTGGATGAACTGATGGCAGATGATCGTCTGGGGGGATGTGCATCCATCTACTTCAGTTCTACAGGAATGCCCAGTGTAATTGAGTGTGACGGATATTATAGGTTTTTCGGGAACGGACGCCACAGAATTCTTGCAGCAAGAGAAGCAGGTGTTGAAATTCCTGTAAGGATTATCGAAAGCCAAAGCAGAATCTCCGCAACCGAAATTATGAATGAGAATATAGAAAAGGCATCTGCTGAGCCCATTCATAATTCAAATTCTGACCCTAATTATAATAACGTTGTCGCTTCTACAGCTATGGAATACGGCTTTTCTGCAAAAGCAGATTTTGGCAATTTAGATATCAGAACTTCAAAGGATATCTTTCTTGCTGTTGCTGAAACAAAACAACTATTTCCGGAATTAAATTTACAATTTATTGGTTCCGCTCAGTCAAGAAATAATTTGATAGAAACAGATTTGCGCGAAACATATCTTTCTGCATACAGAAGAAATAATCCAGGAGTCAGCGATACATATCTTCTTCCACTTGTTGATCAACATGTAAAAGAAGATATGCAATATCTGAAGATAGAAGACAACACCATTGCTCAATCACTTTATATTACATCGACAGATTCAATGACAACTGACA
>JAZSBC010000174.1:0-2476 GCA_045602245.1 Acutalibacteraceae bacterium
AGTTGACGTTCTGAGTAACCTTTAAATCCGCTTAATCAGGATTCGGTTTTTGCGGCTGTGAGCGATGAAACTGCAGGGTACATCGGTATCGCCGCCTTTCTTTATTCTCTTTGACAGATTGTTTGACCTTTGGCTTTCTATATGGTCAAGAGGTTGCTTTGAAGCTTTTTACATTTGCCGACGTTTGAATTAAACGGTTAAAACAAAAGATTTTGGCTGTCTTTCGGTGTGACCGCTTACGTCGGGGTTAATGTAATTAAATCAGCTTCAGTTCCTTTCCTCGTCTTTAAAATATCATATTTCTTTGACTTTGTCAATAGTTTTTCATAATTTTGTTGATAATTTTTATACAAATTGAACAATCAGCAAAAATGCTCACCAAGTTTATTTTTTCTATTGACTAACAACAAAATTCGGGTTAAAATATATTAGGTATGATATCGAAAGGAAGTTAAATGATATGGAAGAATACACACCCGATATCGTCAGCGTTATTGACGAGGACGGTAAAGAACACATTTTTGAGGAGCTCGACAGAATCGAGACAGACAGCGGCAAATACGTTGCTCTGCTCCCCCTGCCCGAAAGCCCCGACAAAATAACAGAAGAGGATAACGAGCTCATCATCCTCAAGGTTCAGGAAGAAAAGGGCGAAACCTACCTTTGCTCCATTGTAGATGACAAAGAGTTTGAAGAAGTCGGCGCAGCGTTTGAAGAAAGACTTGCCGAGATGTTTGATTTTGAAGAAGAGGCTGAATAATTTTTTCAGCAAGCTGAATCTGCAATCAGGTAAGGGCGAAGCCCTTTCTTGACTCTTCACTGTTCACTTTCATTTATTCACTAATAGAAACCCCTGCCTTGTGCGATTAAATGCTGCCTATATGTAACCCAACACGTAATAAAAGGGAGCTTTGCTCCGGTGTGAGGATTGCAGACCTCCCGCCTTTTGGCGGACGAAGGGAGCGAGAGACCTCCGGGAGGCACCCACCTGCTAAAGAGCAGGTTACAATCGGCTGCATACGGCTTGGCGGGGATTCATTATAAATTCGGAGGCATTACCGTGCAAAAGCTATTCAACGCGGATATTCTTGATATTTTTGCTGTTGAGCAAGGCTTTGTTTATTCTTGCAAAGAAAAACTTGCAAACGGCAGCGAAGCCGTTGCTTTTTATCATTATAATCAGGAAAGCGACGTTTTCAACAAAATATCCGTTCCGTCTTACATACATTTCAAATTCGGCGAGTGCATTTATGACGTTGCACGCATTCTGGGCAACTTTGTAACCTGCGACGTTGTTAATCTCACGCCAAACACCAAGGCTGTCTGCTACCCCGACGGCACGCTCAAAGTCATCGGCAGCGCAGGCGAAATCGTTACCGAAGCAAGGGTTGAATATCTCGAAAATCCCGCTTGCTCACCTGCCGTCAACGGCGCAGACCTGTGGTTTGTTGTGCCCGATTCCAACGCAATAATCAATTATTCAGTCAAGCATAACCGCATTGAATTCCGCGTGGGCAGCGCAAAGGACAAAACTTTTACCCATCCCACTTCGATTGCGGTTTATGACAACAAGCTTTTTATCTGCAACGCTTATTCCTACAAAATCAGAACCATTGATTTATCGAATTACAAGGTTGCGGATTATTGCCTGTTCAACGAACCAGTTTTAAAATATTTCAAGGTAAAAGACACCGAATATGCAGTTCTGCAGTCAGGTGTTTACAGTTTATAATTTACAGGAGGAATTCAAATGAAAACCGCGCTCGAATACAGCAAGAATTTTGACATCAGAAAGCTTTCAAAATTCAGCGTAAAAGGCATCACACGCATCTGCAACGAAATCGGTCCCCGTCAGCCGGGTTCACCCGAGGAACTCAAGGCACAGGAACTGATGGCAAAGGAACTCAAAAAATATTGCGACGAGGTCAACATTGAAGAATTCAAGGTTCACCGTCAGGCATTTATGGGATTCATTCCGTTCACGGTTGCCTGCGCAGTTGCAAGCGTTTTTGTCTGCAAGTTTGCATACCCCGTTATCGCTCTTATCCTTGTTATTCTCGGCTTTATTCCGCTTCTGCTTGAATTCCTTATGTATAAGCAGTTTATTGATCCGCTTTTCAAGGGTCACCCCAGCCACAATCTTGTTGCAACAAGAAAAGCTTCGGGCGAAACAAAAAAGCGCATCATTATCGTCGGTCACGCCGACAGCCAGTATGAATGGACTCTTAACTATCTTCTCGGCGGCGTCGGTATGAAGCTTGTGCTTATCCCTGCCGTTGTCGGTCTTGTTGCCGACCTCATCGTTGCAATTCTTGCAATCGCACTCCCCGAAGCAACAACACTCAAACTTATCGGATTCATCGTGGGCTGCGTATTCATTCCTTTCCAGCTCGGCTTCCTTGCATTCCAGAATCCTTTCAAGAGCGTTCCCGGTGCAAACGATAACCTCACAGGCTGCTACGTTGCAATGAGCGTT